>JALZWC010000101.1 GCA_023300255.1 Saprospiraceae bacterium
GCAGGTTTTGATTATTACGAATGGTATTTAGTGGCAGGTGGTTTTGATATTGTCAAAGCTTCTACGCCTACGGAAATATGGACCGGCCCGACCGCACCAGGCCAGTACATTGTAAAAGCTTTTAGAAGTACAGATATGTGTCCTAGCATTTCTGCCCCTTTCTTAATTACACAAGCAAACTGTATCGATTTAGAATTAGAAAAAACGATTTGTGAGATAGCAACTATTCCCCATCTTGGAGATACGATCGCTTATCAAATCACGGTTTGTAATCGTCGAGTAGTAGATAGCTTATTAATTCACGATGCAAATATGGTTCTAGTGAATGAGGCCTTACCCGCTGGTGTTTTATATGTGTCCAACACAACTACTCAAGGTGCTTATACGCCGAGTAGTGGACAATGGGATATTGGCACTTTACCTTCAGGTGCTTGTGAGACACTTAAATTACGAGTACAAATCATTGCTACAGGTAAGCAAAAGAATACCGCAGAAATTACGAACTCAGATAAAGAAGATATAGATTCCGAAGAAGATAATGATGATGGCGATCAAAGCGAGGATGACGAAGATATGGCCATGTTTACTGTTCCAGTTTGTGCTGCTAGCAACACAGGCCCCTACTGTAGCTATGAAGCGATTGTACTTAATGAAACAGGAGGCGATGCAACTGCATGGTCATGGACAGGTCCTTCTGGTTTCTCTAGTCTAGTCCAAATGCCTACTATTGATCCAGTTGTAGCTGGAACTTATACCGTATTAGTTACAGATATTAATGGTGATCAAACTACTTGTTTTACAGAAGTGGTCGTTCATCCAGAAATAAGGATGTCAGGAGTAACGACAGACCCAACCTGTAATGGATTTACAGATGGAAAAATTGATATAACCATAGAAGGTGGCACAAGTCCTTTCACTTATGATTGGAGCGATGATGGTGCAGAAACACCAGATAATGACACTCAAAATTTATTAAATATCGGAACTGGTGCTTATGCTGTTACCGTAACGGATGCAGTGGGTTGTACGGTTACACAAGATTTTAATATTGGAGAACCAGCTATCCTAGCTTGCGATATTGCTCCAACAAATATTTTATGTAATGGAGAAAATACAGGAGTCATTACGGCTACAGGAACTGGCGGAACTACTCCTTATGACTATAGTTTAGACGGAAGTACGTGGCAACCTGGCAATATATTTACTAGTCTCCCAGCAGGAGACTATACGCTAACTATTAAAGATAAAAATAATTGTATCAGTACTTGTAATACTACACTTACAGAACCTAATCTATTGACCTGTTCTACAGCAGTAACCAATGTAACAGATTGTAATGTCATAGATGGAACAATTACGATTACAGGAGTAGGTGGAAATGGAAATTACGAATACAGCCTAGATGGAAATACGTATCAAAGTAGCAATTTATTCACGGAAGTAATGGCAGGAACACATGTCGTTATGATTAGAGATGAGCATGCTTGTATCAGTGAATGTAGTGCTATCTTGACTGCTCCCGAAGTGCCTATGTGTACGATAGAACAAGTTGTTAACATTAACTGCATGGGAGATGCGACAGGCAGTTTCGTAGTAAATTCAACTGGCGGAAGTGGAGATTATGAATTCAGTTTAGATAATATCACTTTCCAATCGTCAAGTAGTTTTACGAATTTAACAGCAGGGATGCACACCGTTTATACTAGAAACAGAACCAGTCCTATGTGCGTTAGTATGTGTTCTGTTAATTTGACAGAGCCAACTATTTTAGTATGTGATTTAAAAGGAAACAATATTAGTTGCTTCGGAGGAAAAGATGGAAATATTACCGTCAATGCTACAGGAGGAGTAATGCCTTTTGAATACCGTTTAGATGGTGGTGTTTGGCAATCAAGTCCTGCCTATATGAACTTGATCGCAGGAGACTATTTGGTCAATGTAAGAGATGCGAACCAATGTATAAGCGAGTGTAAAATTACTTTAACAGAACCTACTGTGCTAGCTTGTAATTTAAATAAAACGGAGCCGCTATGTTTTGGTGGCACGGGCACTATTACAGCAAATGGTACAGGAGGAGTAATGCCTTATGAATACCGTTTAGACAATGGTATTTGGCAATCAAAAAATATTTTTAATAGCTTAATTATAGGAGATTATACCGTAACGATTAGAGATGCAAATGCTTGTACTAGTACCTGTATAATCAGCATAACAGAACCTAGTTTATTAAGCTGTACAACTACCGTAACAAATGTAACAGATTGTGGAATTGAAGATGGTACTATTACTATAACAGGTACAGGTGGTACGGGCAATTACCTCTACAGTCTAGACGGTGGTGCTTATCAAAGTGCTAATTTATTCACAGGCGTGATGGTAGGAACACATGTTCTTATGATTCAAGATGAGAATAACTGTATTAGTGAATGTGAAGCAATCTTAACCATTCCAGAACCACCAATATGTGAAATAGTGAATGTGATAAACATCGCATGTATGGGGGATGCAACAGGTAGCTTTACCGTTCAAGCAGTAGGTGGCACTGGAGATTATGAATATAGTTTGGATAATATCACCTACCAAGCTTCGCCTAATTTTACAGGCTTAACAATTGGAACATATACTGCTTATACTAGAAATCGTACAAGCCCTATGTGTATCACTACCTGTACCGTTACTTTGACAGAGCCTACCCTATTAAGTTGTTCTTTGACAGGAGATAATATCAATTGCTTTGGAGAAAGCAATGGAGAAATTATTGTAGCACCAATGGGTGGCGTTACGCCCTATAAATATAGTATCGACGGTCTGGCTTGGCAAAACAATCCAGTGTTTGGTAACTTAAGTATAGGAACTTATACCCTTACTGTCCAAGATGCGAACAATTGCAGTACCACTTGTGAAATCACCTTAACAGAACCTTCCTTATTAACTTGTGATTTAACAACCATAGAGCCATTATGTAATGGAGGCGAAGGAAGCATTATAGCAAGTAGTCAAGGTGGTGTCGTACCACACGAATACAGTATTGATGGAACAATTTGGCAGTCAAGTACCAACTTTAATAATTTGATAGCAGGAAACTATATCGTAAGTGTCAGAGATGCACAAAATTGTATATCTACTTGTGAAATCTTATTGAATGAACCCTTGCAACTAATGTGTACAATTGGAGAAGTACTACCAGAAACTTGTGTTGATAATAGCGGAAGTATTGAAATAGCTAGTATTGGCGGAACAGCCCCAATCAGATACAGTATAGACAATGGGCTTACTTTTCAATCAAGTGGTTTATTTACAGGATTAGGATTTGGCTTTTATGAAATACTAGTGATAGATGATCACGGCTGTACGACCACTTGTTCTACAGAAGTACCACCTACTTGCTTTGATTTAGCATTGAATAAAACGACACAAGATAAGGGTCCGTTTAAATATGGGGATATTATCACTTTTGATTTTACGGTTTACAACCAAGGAAATATCACTGCCACAAATATAGAAGTGATAGAATATATGCCTTGCGGTTATGAGTTTATCCCATCTTTAAATCCACAATGGATTCAAGGAAGTGGAAATACAGCTACCACACTTATTACAGATACCTTGGCAGAAGGAGAATCTACTAGTGTTCCAATTAGCTTTATTATTCAAGCATGTGCAGAATCGGAAGCATGGAGAAATGAAGGCGAAATCACTGGAAGCGAAGATCAGTTTGGAAATGATACCACAGACGACGACATAGATAGTGACGCAGATGATGATCCTGACAATGATGGAGAAATGAACGATAATGTGGTAGATAATGAAAACGGAGATGAAGATGATAGCGACTTTGAAGTAATAGAAATATTTGATTTAGCTCAGATCAAACAAATCGCTACTCCTGCACCATACGCCTTTGGTGATACACTGACTTTTGATATCACAGTTGTCAACCAAGGAAATATTCCAGCAACCAATATCGAAATAAGCGATCATTTACCAGCAGCTTATGCTTTTGATGCTGCTTTAAATCCTAATTGGAATATTGGCACTGCACCAATTTATACGTATCTGATTACCGACACTTTGGCAAAGAATGATACAATAATTATTTCTTTCAATGTCCTCTTGATGATGACCGAAGGAGATAGCAAAGCATTTACCAATATTAGTGAAATTAGCATGGCACAAGATACCACAGGTATGGATGGAGAAGATGCAGATAGTGATCCTGATAGCGACCCTGACAATGACGGTGATCCAGAAAATGATAGTTTTGACGACGAAGAAGATGACCATGATCCAGAGACGATTCAAATTTTTGATCTTGCGTTGAATAAAACTACTTCGGCAATTGGTCCTTTCGTTTATGGAGACGTCTTGACTTTTGACTTTACAATTATCAATCAAGGAAATATTAATGCGACCAATATTGACATTACTGAATTCACTCCTTGTGGTTATGAGTTTGATGCTGCTTTGAATCCTGATTGGATTTTAGTAAATAATAATCCTACTACCACTATTACAGATACCGTATTAGCAGGAGATTCTATCATCGTTTCTATTGATTTAATTATCCAAGCTTGCAACCAACCAGACGCTTGGAAAAATACGGGTGAAATAAGTAGCAGTGAAGATGATCTAGGAAATGACACGACCGATGCGGACATCGATAGTGACGCAGATGACG
>JALZWC010000102.1 GCA_023300255.1 Saprospiraceae bacterium
CGCCCATCCGCTTTGCGGTTCAGGAGCTTACACTCCTTCATCTTAGAGTAAAAAATGACTAGCTTAAAACGACTAATTTATTCTCACTTTTTGCCTTAGTATATCTAGGTATTGAATAAACTCCATTTTAGATCAAAAATATAACCATCTTATCTCCTGATTTAGCAGGATATAAAACTATACTCCTATGCCCTTCTGTTTCTTAAAAAAAATATTTCCCCTTGTTAATACAAGGATTCTTTGTTTTCTATTTTTGTTACTTCCTGCTATATTATTTTCACAAGAATCAAATGTAGCAGCTTACAAAAATGTAGTCTATCAAGAAATGTTGACCGGAAAGGCAGCTCTTTTTAAATGTTCTGAGACAGAACCTAAAGAGATGGGATCGACTAAAAGAACTAAATCACAAGCTATTTCTTGTACCGCCGCATTTCAGGCAGGATATGGAACTAATTGTTGGGATGATACCTCCACGGAGCCAGATCCAGCTTGCGCAATTCCTTCTATACTTTCATTAGAGTGTAATGGAGGGAAATATAGAATTCCCATTGCTATTACTATTTTTGAATGTTTTGATTGGCCTGGCACTAATTATTTAGAGACAGAAGAAGGTGGATTCGAGCCTATACTTAATATGGATTTGAATGCTAGGTTAGTAGAAGTAAATGCATTATTTGCTAATGCCAATATTGAATTCTATGAAGTAAATAGACAACGAATTCAAGATTGTGATTTATATGATTTTTATCAAGATACAGAACCTAGTACAGGATTTAATGATAGCAATGATGATTTGATAGAATCTGCAGGTTTCGACATCGCAAATACGATCAATCTATATTTTGTAGGAGGATTGTATGGAGATCATGACTGCTGTGGCTCTATGGCTTTCGCTCCCTATCCTCCAGGTAGAGATTATTCCGTATTAAGATATGGTACTGCTGTAATGGGAAGTAATTTAGCGCACGAGCTAGGCCACTATTTTGGTTTACCCCACACTTATGCTCAGTCGATTGATTTTCCTGTAATTGATGGAGATGGTGTTCCAACAGGATCACTTGATAATTGTGATTGCTTAACGCAAGGAGATAGAATTTGTGATACTTGGCCAGATCCTAATTTTGGTCATAATTGTAATCACTTAGGTCCTGGGCAAGCATGTTATATGAAGATGACTGCCGAAACGCAATGTGACTTTGATGAAGCTGCTTATGCTGATCATATTACAGAAAGTCATCCAGGGGTCTCTCCTAACCTTGTGATATCGCCAAATAGTGGGACCTCTTTTAGTACGACGACTTCTACTATTTTAAGCCAAAATATAATGAGCAATAATTTTATTTTTGGCTGTACAACTACTTTCTCTCCCTGTCAATATAAAAAAATACATGATGTAGCTCGGTCTGATTGCCGTAATTATTTATGCGGTGCTACTATTGCAGATTATTTCCCCGTCACGGATACCAATCCTGCTAATTATGAGCTTTGTATTGGTGACGAGCTCCCCACATTTCAAGCAGGGAATAGCATAACAAGATTTGATGGATCTCAATATGCACTGGAGTGTTTTGATTGGTATACGGGAGAATTCGATCAACGATCAGAGGCTTTACTTCTGAATAGTTCGTCCTTTACGCCTACTACTGATCAGGTAAATACTGCTGTAGCGGGTACTTATGAATTTTGGGTAGCAGAGATAAATTCCCTAAATGATCCACCCTGTAAAGTGAAAGTAACTATTACTGTAATGGATACGCCAGGTATAGCGATTACCACTACTAATGAGGCAACTGTTGATGCTTGTATTGATGGTGATTTCACCATTGATGCAAGTGGTGCTTCCATCAATAATGATGTAGATATAATTGGCTGGTATTTTTCCAATACAAATCCTATAGAAAATTTAACTACTGGAATAGCTGTGCAGACAGCTATTCAATCAGCAACGAATAATAATAACTGGAATAGCACTACTGGAAATATAGTTCAATCAGATGCTAATGATCCATTATCGAGTTTATCAGATGTATCAATTGATTGCGATACATTGGGAGAGGGGACTTATTTTTTAACCCCTTTTATAGCCAAAGGGGCAGTGGGACAAAACTGTTCGATCTCTAGTAGCAGTTCTTCATTTGATTGGAATATAGCAGGAGGATTTACAGGAGGAGCCACGGTTACGCTAGGACCAATCAATGATTGTGCTATATCGGGTTTATCTGTAGATGACTTTTCAATTACGCTAAATATTTTAGATTGTGAAAGTGTCGGCGGAGAAATAGGTGCTAAAATATTTTTTAATCGTGGTACAGAATTATCTATCAGTACGCCCTTTGATTTTACTTTTGATTGCACGCAAGATGTGGTATCTATAAGTGGGAATGATCTTAGAAGACTTAAACCTGATTATGATCCGATGGTAGATCAAATTCAGATTAATTTTATTAATACGAATTTTTTTAGAATAAATTTTGAAGGAACGATCTCTTTGAGCCTCAATGCAAAGATTGAAGTGAATTATAGCGGAAATAATGCACAGGTAATTTGGGATGCTAATAATAGCCCAAATATAGATACTAGTAATATAGATTGTTTTTGGGGGGATCCAATAACGGTTCTTTGTAATTGTGAGAGTAGCCTTTGTCCAGAGATTGGTAGGCTGACAGGAGCGAGTACAATTTGCTCAGGAGATACTAGTACACTTTTAAATGTGGATGGTATACAGAATCTAGGAAACTTTAATATGGAGTTTGTTTATTTTAATAATCGTCAAACAGATTCTAGTCTATACGTTAATGCACCTATTGGTTTATTGGGAGCAGGGCTTATGGTAGATAATGTAGCTTACCCAACGGAAGCAGGAACTTATTATGTATATGCAAGGCTAGATCCTGTACCTATTAATAGTACATGTCGACCTTTTCAAGAATTAGTAGTTGAAGTAACAGATGTCCCTTCTTCTCCGATTACTAAAGATGTTTTTTATTGTGAAGGAGACAGCATTGAATCCCTATCTGCTGTAGGTAGTAATTTACTATGGTACGATGCAGCTATAGGAGGAATAGGTAAGGATCTTCCGATGCTTAATTTAATGATGTTAGATACACAAAGCTATTGGGTCAGCCAAACAATTAATACCTGTGAAAGCTCTCGTAGAAAGCTAGATGTTATCCGCATAAAAAAGCCGAGCCCTCCTATTATTCCTGATGTGAATTTGTGTATGGGAGACGAATCTGTTGAATTGGTAGAAGGGGTTCCAAATTTAAAATGGTATAAAACGGAGACCAGTACAGTGAGTACACTTGAAGCGCCTATTATTAGTTCAGCTGCTGCAGGAACGCTTACTTATTGGGTTAGTCGATCTGACAGTACTTGTGAAAGTGAACGAGTACCCGTAATTGCGACTGTTAATGCCTCTCCACCTACTCCAACAGTAGCGAATATCAGTTATTTTGTGAATGATACGGCAGTTCCATTAACAGCAATAGGTAATCAATTGAGATGGTATACTAATGCTGTTGATACAGGAATGAGTGTTGCTCCAATACCTACAACAGATACAGTAGGCCTACAAATATACAGGGTAAGTCAAACCATTAATAACTGTGAAAGTGAGCAAGCACTAATTGCTGTTACTATTCAAGAAAGACCAATTATTGGGATAAGTACAGAGATACTATCACCGACGAATGGAAATAATGGTAGTGTCATATTCACAGGATTAACTCCAGCTACTAGTTATACTTTATCCTACACTAAAGATAGCATTGTCGTAATAGATATTATTACAACAGATCAAGATGGTACAATTGTACTTACTGATTTAGCCTCAGGTAATTATAATAATATCAGCTTTACAGTTAATGGAATAATTTTTAATGTAATGGATATAGTGCTGGATGCAGCTTGTGATATAATGGCTATTTTAAATGGGACGGATACTATATGTATTGGAGAGGATGCATTATTAAATGTAGCCATTTCTAATGGTAATGGCCCTTATCAATTGACCCTATCAGATGGCATAAATAATTTCGAATTCTCAGATTATATAAATGGTAGTAATTTGATTTTTACAGTAGATTCGACGACTAGCTATACACTCGTTCAACTAGTAGATAGGGATAGTTGTACTATTATTGATCCAGTTAATCAGGCTACAGTTACGGTTCATACAACTGGAGCTCCAATAGTTAGTGGAATAACATATTGCCAAGGTGAAGAGGCACTTGATTTAATAGCAGAAGGTATAAATTTACTTTGGTATGAGGAGGAGACAGGAGGGGAAGTATTTAATATTATTATTCCGTCGACAGATAGTATAGGAATGCAAACTTATTGGGTAAGCCAAACAGTAAATGGTTGTGAGAGTGAACGCGCTTCTATTATCGTTATAGTAGAGCCACAACCAATACCTCCTATGACAACAGGTTTTAGTACCTGTACAGGAACGTCGATTCTTTTAACAGCAGAAGGGGAGCAATTATTATGGTATACCTCAGCGACAGGTGGAAGTGCTGTTGATTCTATTAATTCTGATCCTAAT
>JALZWC010000103.1 GCA_023300255.1 Saprospiraceae bacterium
ATAATTCTTTGATTAGTAGCATTTTAAACCTACCAAATAAATTTGGTGGTTACGAAAAACGCATTAACGGTCAGCCTGTGGAAGTGATCGGACCAATTGAGCTGAAATCACCCCAACTTTGTTTTAAACTCAATTAAAAAGATAAATGAAATATATAGTTTCTATCCTTCTATTAATATTGTTAGGGGCATGCCAACCAGAAGCTGCCAAACAATCAACTATTCCAACAGACTTAGTCGGTAAACGTGCTTATCTTAAAGAAAAGAAAGCGGAATTTAGAGAATTAACAAGAACCATTGATAAACTAGAAACGGAAATAAATGAACTAGCTCCACCTTCCGAAAAAGCTAAAAAATTAGTTACAACCACTAGCATAGAGTTAAAAGATTTTAAGCGCTTCATAGAAATACAAGGCGTTGTCGAATCGGATGATGTAGTCAGTGTTACAAGTGAGGTGGGAGGACGCATTATTTTGTATAAGATAAAAGAAGGACAGTACGTAAAGAAAGGTCAACTCCTCGCAAAAGTAGATCTAGAGCAAATTGACAAACAAGAGGCAGAATTGAGTAAAAGCTTAGAATTAGCGGTCGAATTGTATGAACGACAAGGTAGATTATGGAAGCAAAATATTGGTTCAGAGGTTCAATATTTACAAGCTAAGAATAATAAAGAGCGAATAGAAAAAACGATGGAGACTATAGGATTCCAAAAAAGAAAAGCCAATATATATGCGCCCATATCAGGTGTAGTAGATATGGAATTTTTGAAGCTTGGTGATTTAGCTGGCCCTGGGATGCCTATTGTCCAAATCATTAATACTAGCAAAGTAAAAGTCATTGCTAACGTACCCGAAAGTTATCTAGGAAAAGTCAAGAAAGGAGAAAAAGTCACGGTCAAATTTCCCGCATTGGATCAAACGACTACGGCTCGTGTCAGCCAATTAGGACGTACCATTAATCCTGCGAATCGTACATTTGAAGTTGAAGTAGAGCTGCCCAATAGAAAAGGTATTCTAAAACCTAATTTATTATCTCTTATGCTGATCAATGATTTTTCCACGACTAATAGCGTCGTCATTCCTATTGATTTAGTTCAACAA
The DNA here is from genome assembly GCA_023300255.1 of Saprospiraceae bacterium. Classification (GTDB taxonomy): domain Bacteria; phylum Bacteroidota; class Bacteroidia; order Chitinophagales; family Saprospiraceae; genus JAFMDF01. The sequence goes on from JALZWC010000103.1 coordinate 1,100, forward strand.
GAAGTGAGTGGCAAGCAGTATGTGTATATTGTAATGGATGGGCAAGAAGGGCCAACCGCCAAAAAAATATATATTGAAATTGGAGAAAATTATGAAGGAGAAGTAGTCATTATCGATGGACTAACGGGTTCTGAAACTTTAATTACAAAAGGGTCTAGAAATTTATCAGATGGAGAATTTATTGAAATTTCTAAAGAATCCTAAAATATAAATCTTCACAAACTGCATTAAATACTAAGGCTACATACATCTGGCGTTTCGGCGCATAGTTGATTCGCTACTGTTATGTATTACTATACTTCATGCTCTGTTTCTAGTTGATCAAATTTTCCTTCTAATTTAATTATCAAGACCGCAAATAACAATTCAATTATTCCGCCTAGTATTGCAGGAATTTGAAATGGTTGATTGGACATATAACAAACTATTCCTGTGAAGGTTAAAGTCAGACCCAAAATCCAAAATACTTTCATTCCATAAATCGATTGGAATATTAAATACCTTACCCCAATCACCATTAACATAATTGGAAAAAACCAGTCTGTATTAATTTGAAAAGCTAAATAAGCAATATATAAACCAATAAATAGGATTACGGTGCTTCCCATTGCAAGCTTAGCTAATGGATTATTTTCTCTATGCTTACCTGTCCGATTGAAAAGTTTGGAGAGCAAGATTCCCATGGGATGAATTAGCATCCCTCCTAAAAAGAAAACTATAATACTGGTTTGTTCTGTGTAATAAAATGCCAAAACACCTGTTATTAGCCATACTAACCCTGAAATCAATGCGCCTGGGCCACCCCCTAAATAAGATAAACGCATATCATTTTGTGCCTCTTTTATATCCATTTATTTGATAATTTTACAGGGTTAAAGTGATTTGCAAAATAACCTATTCAATTATCAAAGTTTATTTTTTTCGACTAACTGGCTTTATTAAAGGAGCAGGAATTAATTAAAATAGATCACTCTGTCATCCACTCCACTTTATCTTCGATCGCTCCTCTTTTCCCTGGCAGGTCTGGCAACTTATGATATCCCATATAAAAGAAACCTAGACAACGTTCCCCTTCCGATAAATTTAAAAATCCCCCTATATCTTTAATGAATTTGGAAGAACTCCAATACGCACCAATACCATAGCTAGTCGCTGTTAACCACATATTTTGAACGGCACAGGAAACCGCCGCAATCTCCTCCCATTCTGGCAAAGCGCCTGTAGGGTCTCGCTTCATACAAATCGCAATAACAGCCGCCGCTTGTAATGGCTTCGTCTGTAATTTCTTAAGCTTTTGTTCGGAAAATTTCTCCTCTGACACATTGGTCAAATACCAATCAACCTGCCAATCCCTTAAGCGTTCCAAAGCACCTGCTGTTAGCACTTTAAATCGCCAAGGTTCTGTCATTTTATGTGTAGGCGCCCAATTCGCATTTTCTAAAATTTCTTCTATTATTTCTTTCTCTATGGGCTTATCTATATACGTCTTCGGAAAAATAGATCTCCTTTTTCTTATTAGTTTAGAAATATCGCTTGGTGTCATTTAGACTTTTTTAGTAACACTTATTTTACCTTATAGGTAAGTTGACATTTAAACCACATAGGTACATAGGCCACATAGCTTCGTTTCACTATGTGACCTATGTACCTATGTGGTAAAAAATTATGTGGCCATGTGGTAAGAAAAATATATGATTATTCAGGAAACAAAGAAGCATCTAATCCTGGAATTGCTTTTAGTGCATTTTTATAATACAATTTCCTTAGAATATCATCTGGTAATGCTAGACCATACATTTTCCAAAAAGCATGATACTTTTTATAGTAAGGAAAATATTCATCCCCAGATTCTAAGACTCTAAAGTAAGTCGGGTATTCTTCTGGCTTAAAAGAATCCTTTCCGAATAATACTCTGTCTTGATACTTCTCAAAAAACCAATTCGCCATTTTAGGTTGTCGACCCAATTCCGCAATAACAGCGCCTATTTCTACATATACATTAGGCATCTCTTCCATATAACCCGATAACCTTTTTAAATCATTCGGATACCATCCCATATGCGCTGCAATGAAAGTAGTATTCGGATGTTTTTTAAAAATATGATGTTGTTCAGCTATTATTTGCTCAAAAGTAAAATTCGCAGGATCCCGTTTTCTACCTGGACGTAATTTCAATTCCAACCAACGTTCATTATTTTCATCCAATGGTTTCCAGAAAGATGCAGGGTCCGCAGAGTGAATCAATACAGGAATACCTAGCTCGCCACATTTTGCCCAAACAGCATCAATTCTAGGATCATCAATACTAATTCTATTTCCCATAGAATCTAAATTGGACATCCCTTGGCTTTTATATATTTTCAAACCTTTTGCTCCGTTCTTATAATCATACTCTATCTGCTTCACAGTACTTTCTGTCCAATCAGGATCATCAATACTTCTCAGTTCTATATTTGTAAATACGACAAATCGATTTGCATAGGAAGATGCATTTACGATATCCATCATCGCTTTCAAGCGCTTCCCACCCCGACCACTTAGATTGACGACTATTTGCATATTCATCGTATCCATCTGTCCCATTATCTTATGCAAGTAACTCGTATCCTCCATTCGCCAATGATGGCTGTGTACATCAATAAAAGGGAATTTAGCACTGGCTACTGGATTTTCTGGAACGACTAAAGTAGAAGGTGGGTCATAGATTTCAAAGTCCATCTTCAAGGTACTATCAACGGCTGGGCGTCGCTGCCCATAACTTAATAGCGCACCACTAAGCAAAAAGATATAGAGTAGTAAATTACTTTTTTTCATGTATATTGGATTAATTAAGTCTTACGGTCGGACGATGGAATCATCCGACCGTAAGGCATACTAAATTTATAAACACGAAATTACAGAATTTTTATATACTTAGCTGGACAAAAAATAAAGGACATAATAGATTTTTTTTAAACCACATAGGTACATAGGGCACATAGCCATTATTTCCTATGTGACCTATGTACCTATGTGGTAAAAAAACTACGTCTAATTATGTCCACGCACTTACTTGCCTTAGTGGTATTGTTCCTAAACAAAAAAATCCCGAATCTTAGTATCATCTAAAATTCGGGATTCTTTTTATAATAAAATCTTCTATAGAAATATTTTATCCATACTGCTTATCATAAAATTTTTGATACGCACCAGAAGTTACATCCTCTAACCAAGTTTCATTCTTCAAATACCACTCAGCCGTCATTCTTAAGCCATCTTCAGGATTAACCGTTGGCTCCCAACCTAATTCATCTTTGATCTTAGTCGCATCAATTGCGTATCGTCGATCATGACCAGGTCGATCTTTAACGAAGGTAATCGTCTTTCTTGCCTCTCCTACGGTACGACCTAAAAGTTCGTCTACCGTATCGCAAAGCGTATGAACCAAATCTAAGTTCTTCCGTTCGTTGTTACCACCGATATTATAGGTTTCCCCATCTCTACCTTTATGATAAACCAAGTCAATTGCTGCTGCATGATCCCCTACCCACAACCAATCACGAGTATATTTCCCATCGCCATATATAGGTAATGGTTTACCCTGCTTGATGTTATTAATAACCAATGGAATTAATTTTTCAGGAAACTGAAAAGAACCATAGTTGTTAGAACAGTTTGATAAAACTACTGGCATATGAAACGTATGGTTATACGCTCTTACCAAGTGATCTGAACTAGCTTTAGAAGCAGAATAAGGAGATCTTGGATCGTATGGTGTTTCTTCCGTAAACAATCCTGTCTCGCCTAAAGTGCCATATACCTCGTCCGTAGAAACGTGATAAAAACGCTTCCCTTCCATATCCTTCCAATTTGCTCTAGCTGCATTTAGCAAATTGACTGTTCCAACGATATTCGTCATAATAAAACTCATCGGATCAGAAATAGATCGGTCTACATGAGATTCCGCCGCTAAATGGATTACTCCATCAAACTGATAATCTCTAAACAAATCTTGCATACTCGCACCATCTGTTATATCTCCTTTTAAAAAGGTATAATTAGGCGCATCCTCGACATCTCTTAAGTTGCCTAAGTTTCCTGCATAAGTCAGATTGTCTAAATTAAAAATCTGATATTCTGGATATTTATTAACAAATAATCGAACTACATGAGAGCCAATAAATCCTGCTCCTCCTGTGATGAGAATTTTCATAACAATATTTATAATTAATTAAACAACTTTATATAGTAACTATTTAGCATTGGCTAAAGCCAATATCAGTATTTGAACGCAGAGATGCGGAAATGCAGAGTTTTAGATTTTTCTTCGAAAAATCTCTGCACCTCTGCGTCTCTGCGTTCAATTTTTTCATTGGCTTTAGCCAATGAACAGTTAGGCAAAGTGTAAGAATAAATTGGTCGTTTTAAGCTAGACATTTTTTCTTCTAAGGAATGCTAAAAAATTAAGCATAGCTGGGCTACGGTTCCTTT
>JALZWC010000104.1 GCA_023300255.1 Saprospiraceae bacterium
AAAATGAAGCCGTAGCTCTGCTATGCCTTAATTTTGAAGCTTCTTTACAAGAAAAAATTACTGCGCCATAATTGGTAGGTTATTTAATTCCTGGCCCCTTAAGCTAGCAGTCATGCGTCTGACCGCTGACAGTCCTGCAAGGACGATCTGACTTCTTATTTTAATTGATCTAAGGCATCTTGAATAGCTTTTCGTTTCTGTCTTTTTTGAATAACAATTGGTGGAACAGCCCTTTCTGAACAATCTTCAATAGAACATCTTTCACAAGTAACACTGACCAGCCTTTTAGGAATTGCAGGGTCGTCTAAAAATTGCACATGCTTCTTTAAATCTTCATCCACTAATAAACCAATCGTCACACTTACCTTTTTGGTATGCGGAAAATAACTAGGTCTCGCAATAGTCAAACACAAATACTCCCTATCTGTCCCCATATACATAGATCGCTGAATACCTACGACTGGTTGTTGTTCTGATTCTGCTCGGGATTGTAATGCTTTTAATTGCGTAATAGACAACCATCTGCGACAGTAATGCTCCGCTAAATTATTAGCATGGGGTTGATGTCTTCTATTCAAATGCATCTCTTTATCAATTCTAAAAGACACTCCCTCTTCTTCGTTTAACATCCTCAAAAAGAATAATTTCTTTATATTTAAGATAGCAGGCAGTAAGTTAAATCGTTGGAATAACACCTCTGGAGAGACCTCATATTTATCCAACAATTCTAATAGCAAATCTGCTTGCCAAGTAGTTTGACTAAAAAAATGTCTTAAATCTTTAATGAAATTATTTTTATTGACTAAAATTCCTACGGCAAAATATCCAGCGAAATAATTATTTAAAACGGTTTGAAAATTTTTGACTTTCAGAAAAGAAGACGTATTGATTCGATCTTCTAATTTCAGATAATTATAAGCTATTTCTTTACCTAGCTGCAAAGCTTTCTGCTGTGCATTTAATTCTTTGTTGATATATAATTTTTTAGAATTTGGTATATAGACAGATCTCATCGTCTTCAAAACGGGCATCTCTTCAAAACTACTTTCTATAATCGTGTACCCAAAATGGTTTTCTAAAATTCTAAGCAATAACTTGACAGGCACTGGCCGACTAGTTGGAATATTATATTGCTTCACAAATGCCTCGATAGCAGTCTCCTTTTCTTCAAAATAATTATAATTTAATTCTTGGTAGGCTCTTAGTGCTTGAAAATAAAAGTTCTCTTCTTTAAACGCGTAAGTTCTCGATATTTCAATAAGTGTCGAAATAAAGGCCCCTACCCTAGAAGGCGACACCGCAACTATTTCTACAATCTTAGACAAGTCAATATCAAATAATTCTAAGGGTAATTCATTCAAAAAATTGGAATGTAATAATTCTCCTATAACAGTTAAATTACCACTTAATTCACTAGAACTTAACTCTTCTGGAGTAGTACTTAATGCTTCTGCTAAGCTAATAATTTTTTCTTTCCGAGGCTTTTTTTTCCCTTTTTCTATTTCATTTAAATAAGATAAAGACAGACCTGATTTTTTAGATAAATCAGAAGAAGATAGCTCATTGGCTAATCTAAACTGTTTCACCTTTAACCCAAAAATTATCTTACTATTTTGTGTATTTATACTCATTAAGTGCGCAAGTTATCTAATAAGAGACTCTGTAGAATAAGGAATAAAAATTAAACGAATGCATGCATAATGTACTGGTTTCTCCCGATTTTCTACAAGCTATGTTTTTCCCTTTTCCTTTATTATAAAAGTAGGTACAAAACTGATATAGACTGATAATCAATAGCTTAGGTTTTCAGAAAAGTATTAAAGTTGTTATCTCACGGACTACATAATCATCTTAATATAAATTCAAACTCTTAAGATATTGGTTTTCAGAAAATAGAAATTTAGACATACTCCAAATACTTCAGATAAAGGTAAGTAAAAATGGTCTTAGTAACGATACATAAATAAAAAAAGGCGATTAAAGCACTTTAGCTCCAATCGCCTTCAAACCACAAAAGACATCTTATTTTTAAAGGTATATACCTTTGTTTTCTTATTAATTCACGCTCGTTGCTTAGTAACGACGAAATAATAACTGTACATTACTTAACGAATAAATACTTTTCCAGAAGTAACCAACTGTCCCTCAGAGAGGATAGAGAAGAAATATAAGCCTTCTGACAGTTGGTTAGGATAAAAATCGAATCTGGATATAGAGTGGGAATCTGTTTGTACCAATCGGCCTGTGACATCAAATAATTGGAAAGTAATATTAGGCGTTTCTCCTAAACCAATTAACTCAATAGTAGCACGCTCTGTAAAAGGATTTGGAAATACATCGACGGAGACACCAGGTATCATAATATCATCTACATCTGTAGATACTTCTACATAATCTCTTACCGTCTCCCCTCCTATCGTATGAAATTCCATTTCAGAAGCAATCGGTGCGCCGAAGTCAAAAGTCACGCTAGCTGTATTCTCAATGACGGCGCCCTTCGTAGTATTCCTCTTTTGGGACACACGGAATTTTACAAATCCGTAGGAAGTTTCGTCATTGATAGCCGTACTAGGTAAATCAATATTTTTAAAGGTAAATGTTAGGATGCCTTCCCCAGTCACCTCATATTCATAAGGGTGGCTACTTGCCCCTGGCACTACCGTTGCTATATCAAAAATAGTAGATAAAGTATCTCTTATAATAACTCTATTGACCGTATCTGATCCAGTATTCTGGAAGTAAATATGATACTCTAAATCATCTGTAGCAGAAATCATTTTTTCCGCACCTACTCCTTTTGGAGAAGGCGTCATATCAATAATTCCAGTAAACAGCTTATTTTCTTGACAGTCAGATGCATAAAATGGCAAATCATCACTATCGCTAAACAAGGTTAAAAACCCTGTACTAAAAGGCTTTCCGAATGGACAACCTTCTACGGCTGTAGAAGCTGTTTCTCCATATGGATGCCCAGCTGGTTGATCTGCTATTACTCGAATCGTCGATCCATCCGCTGGAAAGGTAACCGTCTCAGATCCATTGCTTGGTATTTGAAAATCGTAGCCTTGTCTAAAGTCAACATCATCAATAATAACAACAAAATCAGCAGGTGCCGTCATATCTCCTTCCCCAATATTTTGAATGACAAAACGAACAGAATCCCCCATACATTCTCCATCTATTCGTATACTAGCTCCGTTCCAAGTTGGAGCGGGAGGTATACATAAAGCATTAGGAGATGCATAAGCTTCTACACAATGAGACTTACCTACTATTGCATCACAATCGACTGTCACATTAACTTTAAAATCGCCGCATTCTTCCACCGCTAAATCACCTATATTAAAACGATAAATATTATTGGTATGATCTGCCCATGGAAGCGTACTAAAATTGATTTTTAAATCTCGATCAAATTGAATATCAATAAACGTATCGTCCGCTGTAGCTACCCCTCTATTACAAAGACTAACCGTATAATCGGTTGTTCTACAAGGTTCTAAAAATGGAGCGGATATATCCGCTACTACGACAGGACAATCTGCTACAGTTGCTCTAGCTGCAAAATCTAATTCAATCGCATCACTAGCAATAAAATTAATAGTATAGTTTTGGCAAACATCCCAAGCATTGTTTAACACGACTAAACTAACATTATAATCGCCATCTTCTAATGCTACTTCATACTGCCCATTTTCATCAGTTGTAGCATAAACAATTTCATCTCCCTTTTTCAATTGCACTAGCCAGTTTTGCAATTTCTTTTCCCCACCTTCTAATAGACAGTTGGCATTAATATCTCTAAAGACTGTTCCTTTAATAGTATTATTAAAAACATTTCCTATTGGATTTGTTTTGGCCACGTAGATATCATATAGCGCTAATAAACTGTTAGGATCTTTATTGATATCATAATTACCAACGATTACAAATCCACCATCTGGTGTATTAGTTACTGCTCGTCCGATGTTAGAACCAACTCCTCCATATAAACTATTCCACAACTCGTTTCCTTCTCGATCCGTTCTCAATAAATAAATCTGAGAATTTCGATCTGTCAATTCATTACTACCTGCTATAATAAAACCACCATCAGGTGCTAATTTTATATCACTTCCCTCTTCTCTAAATATTGGGTCCCCATAAGTTTTTAACCATATCTCCTTCCCATCACTATCTAATTGCAGTAAAAAAGCATCTCCTTTATTCGTTGCTATTCCCGTAATAGCATATCCTCCATCAGTGGTCTCTACTACGCTGTTTGCTCTATCTCGCTCTAAATTACCAAACTTCGCTTCTATTATGGTTTCTCCATTCGAATCCACTTTGACAAAATAACTATCAGAACTATTAGAATTTTGATTGATAAAAGATTTAGTAACACCTACTGCTACCACATCACCTATAGAAGTTTCGATAACAGAAAATCCTTCATCTGTCTTATCCCCTCCAAAATTTCGATCCCAAATAAACTCTCCAGATTGGTCTATTTTTAATAAATATAAATCCGCATTTCCATCAAATTCCTTTCTTCCTACTAGATAATACCCTCCATCCCGATTAGCTGTTATAGCCCAGCCTTGATCGTTACCTGGTCCACCATATGCTTTTTGCCAAAGTAAGGTTCCTTTTGAATCTATCTTGAGTACTAAAATATCATTATTCCCATTTCCAAATCCATTAGTTTGACCTACGATTAGATAATCACCATTTGATTCCTGTATCAAACCAAAGCCCTTATCATCTCCTACATCTCCATAGGAATGCATCCATTCTGTCTCTCCCTGTTCATTTGTTTTTACTAGCGTTACATTCGTACCTACCCTTCCTTGTGTTTCAGAAAACCCTGCAACGGCATATCCACCATCTACAGTAGCAACTACATCAAAAGCTTCATCTTCGCCATTGCCACCAAAAGTGCGTTCCCAGCCTTGTGCAGAAATTAATTGAATAAATAATAAGGAAAGAAAGAAAATCTGTAATGATCGGTATATGGTACTTTTCATGGGAAATTGAATTTGGTCAATAAATAATAAATACCTTTTTGTTTAATGCCCCACTAACTGAAAAAATCAGTTGCAAATTGTTTACAATACAAATATGCAAGCAATTCAGAGTGAAAACAAAGACAAAAACGATGATTTGTTGAACAAAATTCAGCAATAATCGTAACAAAAATTAGAGAAATAAAATATAAATAAAAATCAACTATCTGATAAACAACAACTTATAAAACACCCATCATTTATCACTCCTTATTTATTATTCATCATTTGTTGAAATTAATTAAATGCAAAAGAGCCGACTAATAGAGGTATTACATACTTTTAATAAGAAAGAATTTCGAGAATTAAAGAAATGGTTTCTATCTCCTGCTCATAACCAGCGACAAGATGTAATTGATCTATATGATTATTTACTTAAAAAGGATCATTTATATAATGAGGAGTCCCTAAAAAAAGAAGCAGTTTATCAAGCTATTTATCCAAATCAAACCTTCGACGATGCGAAAATGCGTCAAGTTATACACTTCACATTTAAAGCACTAGAAGCTTTTTTGGCATATACTTCTTTCATAGAAAAGGGTAGTAATCAAGAACTAAATTTGATTAGGGAGTATAGGAGAAGAGGGTTGAAGCGATCTTTTGAAAAAACTTCTAAAACTATTTTAACGGCTCAAAACACACCAATATATCAAGATGATTATTTTTTATTTGAAAGATATAGTTTACAATTAGAGCAATATAAATTTTATTATAAATCCGCAAAAAGAGTAGGCACTTTTAATCTGCAGGAAATCTCTGACTCATTTGATTTTTATTTTATTGCAAGTAAATTAAAACAAGCTTGCTGGATGATGTCACATCAGGTAGTCTATAAAACAGATTATCAAAATGATTTTTTGAAAGATATACTTATCTATATAGATCAAAAAAAAGAGCTCTTAAATATACCTTCTATTAGTACTTATTATTTTATTTATAAAACCTTATCTGAACCAGATAATGAAGCTTATTTTATTAAATTAAAACAAGAACTAGATATTAATAAAAGTGCGCTTCCTCTTGAAGAAATGCAAAGTGTATATTTATTTGCCATAAATTATTGCTCTAAAAAATTTAATAGTGGAAAGGCAGATTACTTAATTGATGCTTGGAATTTATTGAAAGTCGGAATTGAAAAAGATTTTTTAATTGAAGATGGAGTGCTTAATCAATATATTTATAGAAATTTCATAGGAATAGGAATTAGATTAAAATATTATAAGGAAGTAGAAGAATATATTTTTAAATATGGA
>JALZWC010000105.1 GCA_023300255.1 Saprospiraceae bacterium
ACAATTACTAGTACAGTTTAATACTTCCGTCCATCCATTGTCTAAATCGTTTACTTTGAAATAATAACTATTACCTGTAGGTCCCGTCATTTGAATGCTACCATTTCCATAAGTAACGATCACATCACTACAAGCAAAAGTCTGTGTGCCACCGCCAGAAACAGTACCCGAACAAGTACAACCGTCTGCTTGGATTTGGTCATTCGATGTATTGGGATTACCATCATTACAAGTTGTAGCTGGTGTTTTCGCGGCACCAATATTGGCATTGTTATCATTGCAATCATCCGCTTGGCAGACCCCATCATCGTCTGCATCGGTGCAAGCAATAGGACCTAGTGTGCCCGCACAAATACAGTTGTTTTGAATTCGATCATTATTGGTATTTCCGTTTCTATCATTACAAGCATCACCAGGACGGCTAATAGCGGCATTGTTGTCATTACAATCTTCTGTGGAACAAATGCCATCGCCATCCACATCTATACAGCCACTTGTTTGGGTGCTCATATTATTGATCCAATCAGCAATTAATTGAACGCCTTCGTCATCTCTTTTATTTTTAGAAATAGGCGGCATAGCAATGCCCACCTCTAGGCTATGTAGGCGTAAATATAATTCTGAAAGATTCGTATTTCGAGGGGTAATAATCTTACTATTTGCTGGACCGACTTGCTCATTGATACTTCCAGAAAAAAGATTAGAAGCACTAAGAGCTGTAGAGAGACGTGCATCAAAAACAGCCCTATTACCAGTGCCAGGACGGTGACAATAACCACAGTTAACATCAAGATAAGATTTAGCTCTTTGTTCCAAGCCTGCGTTCGTATCGTCCTTAGCCACACTGGTTAAATAATTAGCGGTATTGGCGTCTGATATATTTTGATCTAAAATACCTAAGCTACTTAGCGTCACTAATTGATTAGAAGTAATCCCTGTTTTTTCATACAAGAAGTTTTTATTTAACTGTCGAGTACGTGGACCTAATGTGCCTTTTGTTGCCTCATTATGGCAAGTCATACATTCTCCTTGATTTGGAAAATGCCAAGCTTGTTGTCGAGTTCCACCGCCAGCAACTTGTACCGTATAATTTTCATCCACACTAGTTTGAATCAAATCTGCATCACTTCCATCGGCTCGCCATTTATAGGTCAGAAAATAAAAACGACCATCTTGTCCTTTGACCGAAAATCGAGTTTCTAATCGACGAGTTTGGCTAGGATTATTTTCATTAATAGGCAATTCAAAATGTTTAATTAAAACACTACCTATAGGGAACTCCCATTCTCCTTCTTCCGAAAATTTTATTTTTTCTGCAACAGTATTATGACTTCCGTTGTTCGGAATAGACATCCAACGTTTTTTAAGGGCACCATCTGACCAAAAAGGTTCTATTAAATCATAAGGAATAATACCAGACCGAGTAGTCAAATTCGCTAAATTAGTGAATGCCCCTATTTGAGATAATCTTGCAGGTGGGGCAGGGGTCGATCCTGCTAATTTAAATTTATGAATTTTTACATTATTTCCTTGGCCCAAGGCGTAGAGTTCTCCATCATGGTCTTCGCCAAAAGAGATAACATTACCAGGTATAAATGCCCCTAATTTTGTATAATCACCCGTATTAATATCTACAGAATACAGTTCTTCTCCGTTACCATAATCTGCACAAACATACTTGCCATATAAACAAGGAATAGCACTCCCTCTATATACAAAACCACCAATAATCGCATTAGCTTCTGAGCGAGGAAATGCGGTTAAAGGCCCTTCGTGTGGCATGTTTTGATACAAAGAACTTAAGCAAGTATTATTTCTATTATACCCTTCATAGATGGGCCAGCCAAAATTGGCTCCTTTTTTAACAATGTTTATTTCTTCATGGATACTAGATCCGATCTCTCCAATGTATAGCTTACCAGTCTGGGAATCCATAGTCATTCTATGAGGATTTCTATGACCAATAGAATAATATTCTTCCATTTGATTGCCTCCTAAAAATGGATTGTCATTCGGTATCCAATAGGATCTACCACTAAATTCATCTGGGCCTCTTGAATCCTGAGGTAACTTTCTTATTGGCGCATGACTTTTACTTGGATTTTGATCTACATCTAATCGAAGTACGCCCCCATCTAAATTGTTATTTAATATCTGAGCAGGATTATGTTGTGCTTGATCTCCTGTTGTTAAATATAGAAAACCATCTAAACCAAATAATAATCCACCTCCATAATGGGTAGAGTTATAATGCCGAGTTTTAAACATAATCGTCTCGGAATTAGAATTAACTGTCAAGCTGCCTTCATTGACCGCATATCGTGCTAATATATTATATCCTCCATTCCAAACGGCACCACTAATACAAGGCTGTGGTTGTGGACTAGTTGGTTCGTTTCCGCCATTGCCATCTCGGGTGTTATAGTAAACATAGAAATAGTTGCGACCAGGTTGCCCCGCAAGACCGAAATTAGGGTGAAATGCTAGGCCTAGAAAACCACCATCCCATACAACGCCTACTTTAGGGGATAAATCTAGGAAGAGTGTTTTAGAAGAAACAGTACTTTGATTTAGGAAATGATAGATTTTTCCATCTCTCTGCCCCACAAAAGCTCGATTTTGTTGGGGATGCATTGTAAAAGTTAAGGGGCTATTAAAAGTGATATTAGAGAAAGCCTCCGTCGTTTCTACTGCTTCAGGTGGTCCTAAAGAAGGTAATTGACCATTTAGGTAAGCACCGATAGCTTCTGGATTGTCTAATCCTGGTGGGGGCATAAATAAAGGCATGAAGCCTACAGAAAATACGACCACTATTAACATAGAAGTCATCATTTTCCAGCCTAATGATGGGCGAGGGAAAAAAAATTGCATCTTGTTCTTTGTTTTAGTCGTTAGGTGGTGGGGTACAGACAATTTTACGTATCCGCTCAATAAGTACTGGTAGGGCAGACGTAACACAACTCTCTGAGTTGTGCATGTCTAGCTTGTGCACAACTCAGAGAGTTGTGTTACAGCCATTCC
>JALZWC010000106.1 GCA_023300255.1 Saprospiraceae bacterium
TTCTAAATAAAGTACAGAAAGTCATAAAAGGAAGTGGATCTAGTACTGCCTATTCTATGATAACAAAACTCAACTCTATAATACGAGGCTGGGCGATGTATCATCGGCATATAGTAGCTAAAGACATTTTCAAATCAGTAGACCATCAAATCTGGAAAATGTTGTGGAAATGGTCTTTACGTCGGCATCATAACAAAAACAAAACTTGGGTCAAGAATAAGTACTTTCAAAGCTACAAAACAAGAGATTGGGTCTTTACGGCTACTGATAAAGATGGTAACATAACTAGAATTTTTAACATTACCAATATAAAAATTCAACGCCATATTAAAATTAGGAGTCAAGCAAATCCCTTCGATGCAGCACAAGAAATATACTTTGAAAAACGTCAAGCTTTGCGAATGTTAAACAAGTGGACTGGCAAACGACTACACCGATTTATCTATGACCGACAGAAAGGTAAATGCACAAGATGCCACCAAGCTATCACTTTAGTAACGGGCTGGCATTTGCACCATCAAATCCCTAAACACTTAGGGGGGAAATGGAATGCAGAAAACTTGATAATGCTACACCCTGTCTGTCATATACAACTTCATCAAACCTAAGATCGTAATAACTGCTGCGCTGAATCAGGCGTTTAAGATGCTTGAGCCGTGTGCGATGAAAGTCGCTTGCACGGTTCTGAGGGGGGAAAGGCGGAGCAATCCGCCCAACCTACCCGACTAACCATAGCCGTCAGGCTAAGAGACGAACTCTTGATGGCAGAAACTTAGAAAGTGGCTGTCATCTGGGGTTCTGGGAAAGATGACAGCCATTTTGAAAATTTCTTGTGCTCTCTTTTCTTGAAAAAACGAACTATGAAAAATATTATTTTTAGCTTAATTGCGCTAGGAATAGGCAGTTTATTATCCTTATTGGTATTGGAATTATTTCTGCAATTTTTTAATCCGCTACCAATAAGTGTCAAAAACGAAAAGATTATACTGCCGGCTAAGCGAGTCTTTACATTTGACAATTTACATATCCCTTCTTTGGATAATCAAATTACGCACACTAAAAACAGTATCGGTTTTAGAGGAGAAGAAATACCGACTAATTTTGAAGATTATTTATCTATTATAGCAGTAGGTGGGAGTACAACCGAATGCCGTTTTTTATCGGATGGTCTAGATTGGACTAATTTATTGGAAAAAAAATTACAACTCAAATCTAAGTCACCAGTATGGATTAATAATGCTGGGTTAGATGGACATTCTACATTTGGACATCAAATTCTTCTGGAGTCCTACTTGAAAAATATAAAGCCAAAGTACATTTTTTACCTAGTAGGTGTTAATGAATTAGAACGAGGTGATTTGCATAATGATGATATAACCCTTTTGAAAAATCAAAGTTTTTCTTTTGTCGATTGGTTAAAGAAAAATAGTGAAATTGCTATACTGATTAATGGTTTACGACGTTCTTTATTTGCTTACCAAATTGACCTAGGACATGGCACCTTGAACTTGAAAGAAGAAGCTCATCTTAATTTAAATAAGGCAGAAGCACAAGTAATAATTGATCGACAAATGCCTTATCTAGAGCAATACGAATCGCGATTGTTAAAACTAATGCAGACAACTAAAGAACAATCTATTCAACCTGTTTTAATTACACAGCCCTTATTATTTGGAGAAGTAATAGATCCAATTACCAATGTGAATTTAGGGACGATTAAAACTCGATTTCAAAATGGCGGTACTTATTGGAAAGTACTAGAGGCTTATAATTCTATTACTAGAAAAATAGCTAGTAAGGAAAATATTCCTTTAATTGATTTAGCGAATTTGCTTCCAAAAAATTCTAAATATTATTATGATGGAATGCATTTCACAAATACAGGAGCAGAAAAGATCAGTACTATTTTAGCTACAGAATTTAATAAACTAGGGAATAAATAAGTATTCGGATCATTCCAAGCTACTTTCTAAGAGTAGGAGAGGAGCGTTCTCAGCGGATGCTGAACAGCTTACATAATTACAAATAAAATGAATAGAGAAAAGAATATAGAAACTTGTTTAGTCTTGGCTACTGCCTTAGTCATTTTTTATTGCTTTAATGGCTCGATCTATTTATTATATGCGGCTATTGGTTTAGGTGTGATTGGCTTATTCTTTGATACGATAGCTGGATGGATTACGAAAGCATGGTACAAGTTGGCAGAGGTGTTAGGAGCTGTTATGTCGAAAGTATTATTAAGTTTGGTTTTCTTTATTTTCTTATTTCCATTAGCGATGTTGTATCGACTGTTCAACAAGGATAATTTACAACTAAAACGAAATTCAGATACGTACTGGGTGAAGCGGGATCATCAGTTTGTTAAGAAAGATTTGGAGCATCCTTGGTAAGGAATATTATAAAAAAGGCCAGAAGGAATAATTCCAACTGACCCTTTTGACTTACTAAACTTAATATGCCTTTTTTGTTTACCTAGATTGTTACATTGAAAACTGAGAAAAAAACCAAAAATAGTTAGCACGCAGAACCGCTGAATATCGCAGAAAATATAATTAGTTCTGCATTTTCTGCGAATTCTGCGTGCAATAAATATAGAATAGCTTCTATTTATCCACATTTACTATATCCACAACTCTTACAACTCAAACAACCTTCCTTGTAAATCAAACCGTCTTTATCTTCACAACTTGGACAAGCCGTTTTAGCTGCTTGCGTACCATCTGGAATGAATTTCTTCAAGGCTCTTACGACGCCATTTTTCCAAGTATTGATATGGTCTTGTTCCGTTGATAAACCATCTACCAAACTCACTACATGGTTCAATGGCATTCCATGACGCAATACGCCAGAAATCAGTTTAGCATAGTTCCAGAACTTCTTATCAAACGATCTAGATAAGCCTTCCATCGTTACTCTATAACCATCTTTATCTTGATATTGGAAATCATAGCTCTTATTTCCTGATTCATCTTTTTGCTTTAAGACCCAACCTTTGGTTACATAGTTAGGGAAAAGAAAAGTATCTTCTGCACGACCCGTAAAAATTTCATAAGGTCTACCATCTAGTACACCCACCATCGCAATCCATTTTTCATGGTTGTTTTGGAATCTGATCACTTCTACTTCTAATCTATCTGGACGCTTAGGTGCTGCGGATTCTTTGAAAACTAAGCTATTAGCATCTCTATTGTCATTATCTGTAGTAGCGACCAATACACCAGAACGAGAACCATCTCTATAGATCGTACACCCTTTACATCCTTCTTCCCATGCTGTTTGGTAAATCTGCTTTACCATATCTTCTGTCGTCTCATTAGGTACATTCACGGTAACACTAATAGAATGGTCTACCCATTTTTGGATAGCGCCTTGCATCTTCACTTTTTGCACCCAATCCACATCATTGGCAGTCGCCTTATAATAAGGAGATTTTTCAATGATCGTTTGCAATTCCTCTTGTGGCATTTGTTTTACCTTTTCCACATCATATCCCTTAGCTGTTAGCCAAGTACTAAATTTATGGTGGAAAACATTGTATTCTTCCCAGTGATCTCCGACTTCATCCGTAAAAGTGATATTGACATTTTTGTCATTCGGGTTGACCTTACGTCTACGCATATAAGCCACCATAAATGCAGGCTCAATACCAGAAGTAGTCTGGGTCATCATCGACGTGGTTCCAGTAGGTGCAATGGTCAATAAGGCGATATTTCGTCTACCATACTTCACCATATCATCGTATAATGCTGGATCTGCCTCCTTGATACGTAGTATCATTGGATTTTGCATTTCTCTACTAGCATCATAAATTTTGAAATGCCCTCTTTTCTTAGCTAAATCAACAGAAGAACGGTAAGCATTCAAGGCTAAAGTCTTATGTACTTTTACAGAAAAAGCAATCGCTTCATCATGTGCATAAGGCATACCCATCGCTGCCAACATATCTCCTTCTGCGGTGATACCTACACCCGTTCTACGACCTTCTACACAAGTTTTTCTAATTTTTTTCCAAAGGTTATATTCTACAGACTTAATTTCGTCTGGTTCTGGATCGTTTTCGATTTTAGCAATGATACTATCAATCTTTTCAATTTCTAAATCTATAATATCATCCATGATGCGCTGCGCCATTTGCACATGCGTACCAAATTTTTCAAAATTGAAATAAGCTTTTTCTGTGAATGGCTCTTCTACATAACTATATAAATTAATTGCTAGTAGTCGGCAAGAATCATAAGGGCATAAAGGAATTTCTCCACAAGGATTTGTAGAGATGGTTTTATATCCTAAGTCTGCATAACAATCTGGAACAGATTCTCTAATGACTGTATCCCAAAATAACACGCCTGGCTCTGCTGACTTCCATGCGTTATGGATGATTTTATTCCACAGCTTAGAAGCGTCTATTTCTTTAGTGAATTTCGGCTTATCTGAATCAATTGGATATTGTTGTAGGTAGCTTTTGCCGCTCATCGCCGCTTTCATAAAAGCATCGTCAATTCTTACAGAAACGTTCGCTCCTGTTACTTTCCCTTGCTCCATCTTAGCATCTACAAAATCTTCTGCGTCAGGGTGCTTACTAGAAATAGATAGCATCAACGCGCCTCTTCTTCCATCTTGCGCTACTTCTCTCGTACAATTAGAATACCGCTCCATAAATGGGGAGATACCCGTAGAAGATAAAGCACTATTCATTACTTGACTTCCCTTAGGTCGTATATGGGACAAGTCATGTCCAACTCCCCCTCTACGCTTCATCAACTGCGCTTGCTCTTCATCCATTCGCATAATGCCTCCATAAGAATCAGCACTATTACCAATTACGAAACAATTAGATAAAGAAGAAACTTGAAATATATTACCAATGCCAGCCATCGGACTACCTTGAGGAACAATGTATTTGAAGTCTTTCAACACATCAAAAATCTCTTGTTCAGAGTAAGGATCAGGATGGGCTGCCTCTGCTCTTGCTATTTCACTAGCTATCCTGCGATGCATATCATCAGGCGTTAATTCGTATAAGTTGCCATGGGTATCCTTTAAGGCATACTTATTTAACCATACGCTAGCTGCTAAGTCATCTCCTTTAAAGTAATTCGTGGAGGCTGCTATTACTTCTGCGTGTGTGTAAGTTTTTCTACTGTTGTTAGCCACTTTTGGCTTTTTACTAATCTTGTTGACTGTTTGCATAGTATTTAAATAGAATTTTTTACGATTATCTTTTCATTTCTCAGGGCGTAGAGGATAGAGCAATTGGAGGTGATTTATTAATCACCTTCTTCTATTCTTTACGAACTGCTTTTGAAAAATAGATCGCGTTCTCGATTGTGTTTCATAACTAAGTAAGTAGTCGGACATAAATAAGCTATTTTAATGTTAGGTTATTTTTGGCTGACTACTTAATAGCGAAATAATAACTTAGTTCAGATGGTGGAGTTATATCGCTATTAGAGGACTAAATATCGATAGATATTTAGCTTCGTTTCTCAATAGTTATGTTTGTTTAGGCATACTAATTTATTATTTTAATATGCCTTGGCCTCAATAGTTACTGTTCTTTGTCAAATTATTCCGTTAGTACAGAGTAAATCGTATATATTTTTTAATTGCAAAAGCAATAGTTATATATACGCAAGAAACATATTGTTTCAATAATTGATTGATCGGGTATTTATTTAGTGATTACAAACTTACAGGCAATAGTTACCTAAAAGATGGGCACATTCCGATAATGTTAATGTGTGTTTATTTTAGTTAATTTCTTTCTAATTTACTATTTCTCGTAGGTTTGTTGAAAGAAAGGTAGGCTTAAACGCTAAATTGTAGTTGAGCGTTTTCGTCATAGTGATATAAAAGTACTAATAAGTAGAAGAATTTAAGACTAAACTTTTCCACAATATGTGGATAACTTTGTATTTATGCTGATAATCAATGACTTAAATAGATAGGTATTTTTTCCACAATGTGGATAACTAAATGTGGAAAAGATTGATTAAATATTATCAAAATAGTGAAACTATTCAAATAGTGCAAATTTATATCAACTTTTTCCATCGAAAGAACCATGCTAATAGCAAAGATATAAGCAAAGAGATGCCAATTATAGCATAAAAGGAAATAGGGGAATTTTCAGATTTGAAGGGTACGTCTACATTCATCCCAAAAAAACTCGCAATTAGAGTGGGGACCATTAATATAATGGTGACTAGTGTTAATCTTTGGAGGACAACATTCAAATTGTTTGAAATAATAGAAGCATAGGCTTCCATCGTTCCACTTAGAATGTTTGTATAGACATTGGACATTTCCAAAGCTTGGCTATTGTCAATAATGATATCTTCAAACAAATCCATTTTATCTTCCTCTTGTCGGATATGTAGAAAATCTGTTCGTTTCATTTTTAACTTCAGCAAATCATTGGTGCTTAAGGTGTTCACGAAGTAGACCAAACTTTTTTCAATAGCTAGTAGTCGGCGTAGATCTCTATTCCTACTGGAGTTGTAGAGTTCTTTTTCTACATGATTACGTTTTAGATTAAGGCTCTTCAAGCAACTTAAAAATCGTAAAACATTTTTTTCAAAAATTTGTAAGACAAACATTTGTTCGTCGGAGGGATCAAAATTTTTAACTTTGTTTTGTAGAAACAAATCTAGAACTGGATTCGGATGTGCCGTAATAGTTATGACATGTTCGATTGTCAATATAATACCAATAGGAGCTGTTAGATAAATAGATTCTTCTTCCCTGACACTATCATTTAAAATAGGGGTATTAACTACAATTAATCGCACCTCTTCTTCCCGTTCATATCGAGAACGTTCATCTATATCTAATGAATCCGTCAGGAAATCTAAAGGAACACTATATTTTTCGGAAACCTCAGCTAGTTCTGCTTGACTGAAGGGAGGGCTAATATTAATCCAGCAGTATACTTCTGCTTCCTGCACTTCGACCAGTCGGCCGTCTTCTTTTTTTAAGTACTGGATCATATTAATAATTTGATGGCTAGTTGGACAAAAGCAAAGGACAGAATAGACTTTTTTTAACCACATAGGTACATAGGCCACATAGTAAAGGTGTAACTATGCGGCCTATGACCTATGTGGTTAAAATATTACGTTTTATTTTATCCAAGTACATATAGGACATCAGCCTTTTGCAAGTTCAAAATTTGTACAAACTTAATGTTAATCCTTTGGAGGGACAAATGAATTTTAGAAGTAGTATATAATTTTACTTTATTTAGCTACTAGACATAAAACTGTCAGAACGCTGCGCTGTCAGAGTCGTAATAGTCAAGGCCATAAATCTGACTTCTGACAGTCCCGTTAGCGTAAGCTAACCAGGACGATCTGACGGCTGACTTCTAAAATCACTATTACTTCAAGGTTTGCTGGATGACTTTCTGTACAGATTTGGTCCCATCAGGATCAGCAGCCGTTTTTAATTGACAGAAGTCATTAGACCAGTCAGAGGTACGAGTTCTAAGAGGTGGCGTGTCGCTATTAGCTACTGCTAACACCACTTTCGCTACTTCTTCTGAAGTTTGGTAGATTCGAGATTGTCCAGAAGCAGCTCTTTTTTGTGCCCCTCCAATATATTGTTGTAATATAGGTAAGTAATCGTCTTGTAGCATTCCCCCTGAGCGACCTACTTGTGTCATAACATTATTAACAAACTCGGTAGTGATACCTCCAGGTTCAACTAGAGAGAATTGAATTCCAAAGTTTTCTGTTATATAAGAAGCCATTGATTCTGTATAGCCTTCTACTGCAAATTTTGCTGCACAATAAAATTCATTGAAAGGTTGTCCGACTAAACCACCGACAGAGGTAATATTAATGATATGTCCTTTTTTGGCAAATCTCATTATTGGTAACACTGCCTTCGTACAACGTACGACTCCTAAATAATTGACATCTGTTACCCATTGTATATCCTCCATAGTGGCTTGTTCTGTTGATCGAATATAGCCAGCGCCGGCATTATTTATCAAACAATCAATCTTCCCAGTCTTTGCCATTATCTTATTAATACAAGCTTGGATACTATCCATTTGGGTAACGTCTAACTGTTCAATTGTCAATTCAAGACCTTCTTTTTCAACTGCTTCGACTAGTGCTTGTTTCTTTTTTAGATTACGCATGGTAGCATATACTTCGTACCCATTCCTAGCAAAAAGGAGTGCAGTGGCTAGCCCAAGACCAGTTGATGCGCCTGTAATTACTACTGTTTTTTTCATATATCGTTTATTATCTTGTTTTAAGAAACAGAAATTAATTCGAGACACTTAAATAAGGTGCCTGTTATGGTGTAGTAATTTTTTCGTATAAGAATGAATTTGCAATGCAAGTGAATTGCGGAATGAATAGAGTGTGTAAAGAATTGGGGGAAAACACATATAATGTTGACGAATTTACCACATAGATACATAGTTCACATAGTATTACTCCTTATCAGGT
>JALZWC010000107.1 GCA_023300255.1 Saprospiraceae bacterium
GTTACGTTTTGCGCTTGAACTTGATACTTGCGCTTGAACTTTAATAATACAGAATGTCAACCGATTAGATAAACTTGTCGAGATTTGTCATTCAAAAAAAAGGTTTCTTACAAATTCTACACTACCTAACAAGCGCCACATCCCCAGAATAAACAATCCGCTCCCCATCAATAAAATCAATCTCTGCGACCCATACATAAACACCTTGATCTAACAAGCGACCATCATACATACCATCCCAACCCCCATCAGGATCATTTGGAGAAATCCGTCGTTGTTCAAAAAGTTGTTCGCCCCAGCGAGAGAAGATCTTTAGGTAAGCAATATTACTAGCTTCTGGTCCTGCATAAACAATTAGTCGATCATTAATGCCATCTTGATTTGGACTAAAGGCGGATGGTACAAAAACATCTCTTACTTTAATCACTAGAATAGATATAGAATCCGTAGTAGAACAATTATCTTCAGAGGTGGCTGTTAAAAAATAAGTGGTATGATTCGTTGGAAATGCTACTGGGCTTAGGCAATCAAAGCAAGAGAGACCACTATTTTCTCTCCAGGTAACGGTAGAAATACCAGTGGCTACTTCTGGAATCAAATCAATTTCATCTGCTAATTCTAATCTAAGATTATCCCCTAATTCTATTACAGGAATAATAGGCGCTACTAATGTGGCCGTCTCTTCTACGCTACAGCCATTTGCATCTTCTATCACTAAGGTGTAAGTGCCTTCCGTCAGGCCCGTAAAACTTTCTGATCCCATCAGACCCATAGAACTTCCCGATCCGGTAATATTTTGTCCAGTCAATTGATAAGTATAAGGCGGCACTCCTCCATTGATTGCTTCTAATTCCACTTTGCCAGTGGACAAACCTTCACAACTAGGATTTTCAAAAGAGCTAAGGATCGTTATTGGCGATGGCTCAGATAAACTAGTGCTAATTTCGAGTTCACAACCTACAGCATCGGTAATCGTCACAAAATAATCTCCAGCAGCAAGCTGTTGGCGAGTTGCTTCTTGGGGTCCATCATCCCACAAGTAAGTATAGGGACGTGTGCCTCCCGAAGGAGTCAATGTGATCGCTCCATCATTTCCTTCAAAACAAGTGATCTCAAAATCATTGTAGTTAGCAATTTCAAAAGTAGACGCTACGGCATCGGGTTCTACTATTTCATTTATTAAAATACGTTGATTTCCAAAGCCATCATTGACCGTTACTAAGTAAGTATTAGCTGGCAAGTTATTAATAGAAATACCTTCATTTAAATCATCAATCGTTCCAGTACCCGTAAACAAGTTTCCAAGACTTGCCCATTCATAAGTAAATGGTGGGCTACCATTTAAAACAGAAAAACTAATACTTCCCGATGCTTCCCCTTTACATATTACATCCGTCGAAGTGATGTTTCCTTGGATATTACAAACCACTACAAATAAATCTAAAGTAATCGTGCTATCACATCCCAACTCATTGGAAAGTACTTTAGTATGAATGCCTGTTTGAGAAAAATTCTCTCCCCCTACTGGCAAGAAATCATCTTCACAAATATTTACCGTTCCAAGATCCGTAAAGGAAGAAGGTACTGCTTCTAGGTCGACAAAAACTACACTATCACAAGCTTGATCTGTGAGGATATGAAATTCATAAAAACCTGTGGTATTCAATATAGTATCCGCTACTTCAAAATTATCTCCTTCACATATTCTTTCTACAAAATTTGTTGGTGGAATAGCTGTTATTAAAATACTTTCACAAGTAGGTGGACCTTCTTCACAAGCATTGAAAGCAGTTACACATAAAGTATAGAGACCTGCTCTATCGAATGTGATAGGTACTTCTGCTGCATTCGTCCTTAGATCTAAACCGTCTAATTCCCATTTGAATTCTGTTGCACCAATTGGCGCATCAAGGGTGTATATTCTTTCCACATCAGGACAACTATTGAATGCCCCTTCTATACTTCCTGAACTTGGTAATGGACTTACCTGCGTCGTTCCTTCTAGTACAGTAAAAGTCCAATCACAATTGTCTCCTAAACCACCATCCATCACTAGATAATAATATTGACCGATGACCAATGGTTCTATATTTTCTATAGTACCGCTTTCTCCTGGACCAATACTTGAAAAGCCTCCAAAACAATTAGAGATCCGAACATAGTTCTCACAATTATTCCCTTTATATAAACCAAATTCTAAACCCAAATTGGATTGACAATTGGATACCGCCATATTCACTTTAAGATTTTCACTTCCTGCAATGAATGCAATCCATTGCATATTGTGTGCTGTTAAAGTACACTCTCCTGCAAATTGAGCTGGAGATTCTCCTACTATATTTGCTTCATGGCGACCTGTAAATCCATCTATATCACAGATGATACAGGCATCTGCACAGAAAGAGGTCATCACAGGTGGGTCTTCGCATGGGAGTGGTTGTGCTGATAGGAAATGTGGTAATAGGAGGAGGGGAATTAAAATGGATGCAGTTCTTATATTCATTTGTTCTAGAAATCCTATTAGTGTTTGTTTCATTTTCTTTTTATCACTCAGTAATATCTGTATAAGAATACACGGTATCGCTAAATATATACACTTATCGTCGAGTATAAAAATTTTGAGATAGGAATGTTTTCATTTTCGGTCCAATGTCTAATGAAGGACCATTATTCAAGTATTTCGTAGTTGCAACAGTAACAACGATATCTATATAAGAATACAACATGTCGTTAAACATAAAACCCAATACTCGGCGATATCTATTAAATATATAGACTTATCGCTGAGTATAAAGATTTTGAAGTAGGAAAAATTTTCACTTTCTCTATAGTTTAGTTTCCCTAAACCGACAGAATGTTGATACCTTAAAATGGGAATCGACCTTAGAATCAATCAATCAATCAATCAATCAATCAATCAATCAATTAGTAAAGAACTACAAGAAGATTATCTCCATCTCTCAACAGACAGTAAACTAATTGAAATAGATGGCGACCACAACAGCATATATACAAAAAAAGAAAATGCGGATATTATTTGTAAAGAAGTCATTCAACTTTTGGGTGAATTGGAATCTTGATTGGTTCTGTAACAAAACAAGTCTCTTAATATTAAGGATTATAAGGTGAATATTCCATAAAAGCCCAATTGATACGATGGTGGTTTTCCGTCCATATCCACTCTTTAATTTCAAACAACCAAAACCGCCCAGTACCAGCTGACTTCTTCAAATCAGCATCGGATTTTTGATTAAAACTAAAGCTTACTTTTCCTGTTAATTGCAAAGTCCTTCCTTGTTCAAAATCTACAAATAGTAAGCCTGCATTTGGGTTTTCATAAATATTCCCAAAAGTACTATAATGGCTATTTCCGGGATAATCAGGAATTCTTAATAATCCATCTGGCAATATTTCAATAAATCCATCCTTCCCGCCTCGATAAGAAGTATCTGTTTGATCGGCGGTATTTTTAGTCGCTATAAAAAAAGCATTGGCTTGATTGATCCATTTTTTTGCCCCTTCTTCTAAAGTTGTTCCTTTAGTAATTTTGGCTTGTAAAGTGGCCTTTTCTTTGGGTAGGGATATATTATTTGTTTGAATAAATTTAGGGCAATTTGCATACATCTGTTCAATAGACAATTCAATTTTTCCGTTTTTTCTAGTCACCTTACCATTAGCTCGATAACGGCGACGAGTAGATAACTCTATAAATAAAGTGCCTATTTCTGGCTTTCTTTCTATATTCTGGTAGAAAATATCTGTACTAGTACTTCGAATTAGTTTTTCATTAAATACAATCTTTTCGGCAGTCGGCACTTTGATAAATCCTAGGTCTCCAATTAAAATAGAGGCCCAAAGTTGTTCTTTTTCATCGGTGGTACTAACCAGCGCAATGAGTTGTTTTTGAATAAAGTGCATGGCTTTTCCTGTCAAAGCTGGTTTGATTCCTCGTCCAAATCGGACGGCATCTTCACTTTCTCCAAGTAGTTTTTGGATGGCTTTTTCGCCATTGTGGTACACATTTTCCATTATGCTTTTTTTGCTTGGACCAATTAAACGTAATATTTTAACCACATAGATACATAGGCCACATAGAGCATAACACCTATGTACCCTATGTATCTATGTGGTTAAAAAAAATCTATTGTGTCTCTTGTTTTTGCCCAACTCTTTATACTTAACGACAAAAAATATTCACTCAATTACACTACTTCAAACAAATCATCCATCGTTAGCGTTTGGTCAATTAAACCGATAGAATGTTGATTAGGTAGAAGTGCAAAAGAGCTTAAGAAAGTTAAGAAGAGTTGTTTTTTGGTCTTTGTAGCGGCTTTGAAAGTTGCTATTTTTATTCTTAATGCTCGGCGATAACTGCATAAAAACACAGGATGTCGCTAAGGAATGTGTATGAAATAACTTTGTAATTTATGCTGCTTCTTTTGCTCTTATTTTTCACTTTAATTCAGTCAAAGTATCAACAATTATCCTTCATTAAAGCAAAAACTAAGAACAAAATAAG
>JALZWC010000108.1 GCA_023300255.1 Saprospiraceae bacterium
TACATCTGTTAAGTAAAACTACATGGATATATGATTTATGATGTATGAAATATGATTTATGATTTTTGCAGTGCTTGATTTGGCAAATCATACTTTATACTTCCTACTTCATACCTCATACCTCATACCTCATACCTCATACCTCCTACCTCCTACCTAAAGATCGTCACAAAGCCTTTCTTAGGATCCTCATCATCATCCGTTTGTCTATATATATAATAGTAGACTCCATCTGGTAATTCTTCTCCTTTATATAGGCCAGCCCAATCATTATTATAAGGAAAAGACTCGTATACTTTGGAACCCCATTGGTTAAAAATTATAATACCACCTCCTTTTGGAGGATCTGAATTACAAGAAATAATCAAAGCATCATTCTTATCATCTCCATTTGGAGACAATACACCAGGAATAAAACATTCCTCAGAAGAGACATCTGTATCTATTGTTACGATAGCCGTACTACAAAGTTCAGGACAATCTTCATAACATATTTCATAAGCGACTTGTACCTTTCCAATCCAATCTCGTACGGGCGTGAAAAGGAAAGAACCACCTCCAATACTTTGCAAGCTACCTGCGTCATTAGTGACCATACCGTCAGCATCTGCATCAGGTAAACGAACCGTAAAACCAGCTCCTGGAACAAGCGTATCATTAAGAATGACCTCAAATTCCATGGATTCGTTAAATAAGTTATCTATTTCATCATTATTCAAATCTGGATCTGTTAAGACCGCTGCTGAAAGAATAGCCGGTTCTGATTCACAACCATTGTTGGAAGCAATTACTTGATAACCTCCGCCATTTTCTACTAGCGCATTACTGATAAGCACTAATGGATCTGAAGCCGTAAAATCATTTGGCCCAATCCAGCTATAAGTAAATCCAGTATCAGCCATTACTTGAAAGCTCAAATCGTCGCCTTCACACACAATCACTCTTTCTGAAGAAAGAAAAGAAGGCGCAGCAGGCTTGGGGGTCACTTCTACAGTAATCGTATCTTTTGCGATACAACCATTAGAAGAAGTAGTGGTTAGTATATAATCTCCTCCCCGTTCCGTCACGTCTGCAATAAATGGGCTTGGCGCAGTTGCCATAAAATTCAATGGCCCTACCCATAGATAATCGACATCTTGATCTACTCCCACATTGTTCACGCTCAATTCTATTCGCTGATCTGGTGTTCCACAAGGGAACGGTCCATTACTTTCTAAAATAATAAACGGACTTGGCATCACTTCAATCGTAACAGAAGTATCTGCTACACAGCCATTCCCTAAATCTACGGTATAAGTATACGTGTAATTACCTGGAGCTGTTGGCACTACAACAATCAAGCTATCGTTAGTATCCGCAGGAACTCCTGCTCCGGGATCAGAGGCGGTCCAACTATACGTTACATCGCCTTGGAAAACATTACCTTTTAAATTTATTTCTTGTTCCACACAGGCTACCCCTGGAGAAAATAAACCAGAAGCAATTACCGTTGGTGGCATAATAGAATTAACGGCTACCTCTACTATATCGGAAGCAACACAGCCATTCGCACTAGTAGCTCTCACTACATAACTACCTGCTTGAAGCGATACGGCATTATTAATAATTGGATTTTGCTCATCAGAAGTATAACTATTAGGGCCTCTCCATTCCCAAGTCTCAATATCCATTCCTTCTGCTGTAGCCATTAATTCGATTTGTCCACCACCGCATTCTAAATCACTTGCTGTGGCTGCTACGATAGCAGATGGATTGACGACTATAGTTATTGTACTCGTTTCTTCACAACCTCCTGGCATTATTGCACGCACAATGTAGTCCCCAGAATTCATTAAAGTAGGACTATTAATAATCGGATTTTGTGCATTGGAAGTAAAGCCACTTGGACCACTCCAAGTATAAGTAGCTCCTGGAATAGTTGTCGCTTCTAATCTAACTTCTTCTCCTACACAAACTACATTGGAAGAAAGACCTGCTACTACGGGCATTCGCTCTTCTATATCAATTCTGATCTCACAGTTACGAGATTCGCCAGAGTCATTGCTTACTTGAATCTCTAATTCGTTTATACCTATATCAAACAAAGAATTGCTGGCTAAACCTCGAACGATTGTTCGGTTAATAGTTGCACTACAATTATCTACTGCTTCGATATCACCATATTGTATGATGTAATTTTCGCAATTGTCCAATGCTATAGATTGGATAAAGTTGCCTGCATCTTCTATCACTGTTCCATCTGCGCCTACTCTTACATTAGTAGGACATCTTACGATTAAAGATTGAGCATCTGTAACAGATATCGTAAAACTACAAACAGATACTTGTCCAGCATCATCTGTCGAAGTATATTCTACCGTCGTAGCACCAACTGGGAAAAAATCCAACGGCTGGAAATTAGCAACCGTTCTTGGAACACCACAACCACCTGTTGCATCTGGAACATCCCATCCTATATTTGCGCCACATAAATCTAATTGAGAATCTACTATTATATTACTAGGACAATTATTAAAGTTCAAGCCACTAGAGCCAGTAATTGTTACTTCAAAAGAACAGCTTGCCGTATTCCCTCCTTCGTCAGTAGCGGTATAAGTAACCATTGTTGTTCCAACAGGAAATTGATCGCCTGGATTAATATTAGGCCTAAAGTCAACTTCTCCTATACCACAGCCATTGATAAGATTTGGTGGGGTCCATGTTACCGCTAAATCACATCCTCCAGCTGCTGAAAAACTTACTGGAATATCAGCGGGACAATCTGTTAATCTTAGAGGCGCTTCGCCTCTTAAATCAACCGTAAAGGCACAACTATTATTAATATTTCCTGAGGAATCTAATATGGTGTATCGTACTGTACTTACGCCCATTGGAAAGGCATCCCCTGGTTGGAAATTACTAGATGTTATTAAGGAAGCAGCATCTGTACAAATGTCTGATACGGTTGGTAGATCCCAAACAACAGTAGGATCACAAGTAGACGCTGCTGATAAATCTTTAAAGGTACTAGGAGGACAAGTAATTACTGTTGGTGCAATTGTATCTCTCACCGTTACCATGAAAACACATTCTGCTATATTAGCAGAAGCATCTACTCCTGTGTATTGAACTAACTGAC
>JALZWC010000109.1 GCA_023300255.1 Saprospiraceae bacterium
GAGCTAGGAGGAAAGTCGCCAACGATAGTAGATGAAACAGCAAATATAGAAGCTGCTGCTCGACGGATAGCTTGGGGTAAATTCCTGAATAATGGGCAGGTTTGTATTGCACCCGATTATGTTTTTGTACATAAAAGTAAGAAAGCAGCTTTTCTGGAAGCGATCAAAAAGAATATCCAAAACTTTTATACGGAGGATGCGTCCAAGTCAACTTCTTATGCTAGAATTGTAAACGGGCATCATCAGCAACGAGTAAGTAGCTATGTAGCAGATGCGGTAGAAAAAGGAGCGAAGATAGAAATAGGTGGTAATTTTGATAGTACGCAAGATTATATTGCCCCTACGGTAGTTTCTAATTTACCTAAAGATGCGACCTTATTGGAGCAAGAAATTTTTGGTCCAGTAATGCCTGTTTTAGAATTTACAGATATTTCGGAAGTGATAGATATGATTAATTCTAAAGAGAAACCACTAGCATTATATATCTTTAGTAAAAGCAAAAAGAATATCAACCATATCCTTAATAACACTAGGGCAGGGGGATCATGCATTAATCATAGTGCTGTTCATTTCTTTAATAATGAATTACCTTTCGGAGGTTCTAATAATAGTGGAATTGGGAAAGGACATGGCTGGTATGGGTTCCAAGCTTTTTCTAATGCGAGAGGTATTTTGAAACAACATATTCCGAATGCTTTGGAATTATTGATGCCTCCTTATAATAACTTTAAGCAACGGTTGATTGATTTGACGATTAAGTTTTTTTAGGGGTTTGTCGTTACTTTATGATGTTGACAATTTTTCAACACATAGGCACATAGATCACATAGTACTTTACGTCTAACTATGTGAACTACTGTGCCTATGTGTTTAAAAACTAAATCTAGTGAGTTGTTCTGATGTGTTTCTACTCTTCGATAGTAATGATCCTTCCCGTCTTATCAATTTCATATTTCAATTGCATAGATTCACAAACAGTCTTCAACGCAGTCTCTAAATCATCATGCCTAAAGATACCATTGAATAGTCGATTCATTGTAGGCGCATTCACTATAACCGCATATTGTCGTTCCAATTCGGCTAAAACCTGATTAATATTTTCCTTATAAAATCGAGAACTACCAGTTGACCAAAGTGGTTTTTGATGGCTAATCATTTTTTCTTCCATTCTGCCTTTGACCACAATAATTGCTTGATTTTCAATTAAAGTAGTTGCTCGTTGTTGATTGCTCATGTTAATAGTACCTTCATAACATTCTACATAAAGTTGATCTCCCCATGCTCGGACATTAAATCTTGCGCCGTCTAAAATTTCGATACTGCCATTGGTTGTTTTTACTTGAAGGGTATTTCCTTTTTTTACGCTAAAGTAGGCTTCTCCAACTAATAAGATATTGCGTTCCGCCTCCCAGGTACCTTGCACGTATTCTATACTAGAGCCATCATTCAATACTACATGAGATTGGTCAGGTAAGGCATGGACGATCATATTAGCTAGCGGGGCAGTAGCTAGAATGACTCCTTTATTCATAAAGTGTATTACAAAAACGATAATAATTAAGCTTGCTACTACTGCCATAATTATACGAAATCGTAAGGAAGGAATATTAGCCATTTGAAAAAAAAATATTTAATAATTCAGTATTGGCTGTCGCCAATAAAAAAATTGAACGCAGAGACGCAAAGATGCAGAGTCAGATGCCTCACAGAGGAAACCTAACTCTGCATCTCTGCGTCTCTGCGTTCAAAAACTAACATTGGCGACAGCCAATGTTCAACAGATACACTTTAAAGTCTTAAAAAAAGCTCTGCAAGCCAGCAAACCGCTGAGAAATTTTATCATTTCGAACCGCCAAAGAAAGCGCCCTTTTAGTACCCACCACAATCACCATTTTTTTACCCCTCGTAATCCCCGTATACAGCATATTGCGATACAACATCATATAATGCGTCATATGCAAAGGCATAATAATACAAGGACACTCACTACCTTGAAACTTATGAACAGAAGCAGCATAAGCCAAAGTTAACTGATCAATATCCGAAAAATCATAGATCACTTCTAGGCCTTCAAAATCGACTAAAATTTCTTGTTCGACGGTATCAATTTTAGTGATGCTACCTACATCTCCATTATAAACTTCTTTATCATAATTATTTCGGAGTTGCATGACCTTGTCTTTCACATGAAAGGTACGGCCCATTTTGATAAGAGGATCTGTAGAAGGATTTAATTCTTTTTGTAAAACAGTATTCAAATTTCTAGTACCTATAATTCCACGATTCATAGGGCTTAGTACTTGGATGTCCGTAATAGGATCAAAGCCATATTTTTTGGGTAGTCGAGTTTTGACTAATTCTGGAATGAGCTGCAAAATTGCTTCGGGCTCTTCTCGTTCCATAAAGAAAAAGTCACTGCTGGGTTTGTTACTGATGGTTGGGAAAATACCCGTATTAATAGCATGAGCATTGATGATGATCTGAGAATTGGCTGCTTGTCTGAAAATTTCTGTTAGGGTAGTCGTAGGACAGATATTGACCTCGATCAAATCTTTTAAAACATTGCCTGGACCAACACTAGGTAATTGATCGGTATCTCCAACGAGAATCAATCGAGCATGAGTTGGGATTGCTTTTAATAAATTATACATCAGGACCGTATCAATCATACTGGCCTCATCCACAATAATAATATTGCATTCTAAAGGCTTCTCTTTATTGCGTCTAAAACCATTGATACCAAAATCAAATTCTAATAAACTATGGATCGTCTTCGCTTCTATCTTAGTGATTTCTGCCATACGTTTGGCAGCCCGACCAGTAGGAGCAGCCAATAATATCTTATCGGTGAGTTTTCTAGCGATTGCTAAAATAACTTTGGTAATCGTACTTTTTCCAGTACCTGGTCCCCCAGTAATAATATGTATTTTTTCTTGAAAACATTGACTAACAGCCTGATGCTGTTGGGCAGCCAATTGGATGGTCAAATCTTTTTGAGCCCAATCAATAGCTTTCTCAATATTAATTTGTTTGAGAGGAGATCGACCAGTCAATAGTCGATCGAATTCTTTGACAATTCCTTTTTCACTGAGATAAAAAGCTTTTAACCAAATAAACACTTTTTGTGCGCCTTGATAATCTAAAGCATGAATGATGATTCGACCATCAGCGATAATAGCTTCTAATCGCTGATCAATTAATTTTGCATCGACTTCTAATAATTGATGTGCTTTTTCCAAGAACAGGTCGACTGGATAACAAGTATGGCCTTCATTTGATAATTCAGATAAAGCATATTCTACACCTGAATCTATTCGGATGTCCGCATCTACAGGTATCCCCATTTTACGTGCAGTATGATCGGCAGTTTTAAAACCAATACCCCAAATGTCTTTGGCTAATTGATAGGGGTTAGCCTGTATAATTTCAATACTCTTTTCTTCATAGGTTCTAAATATTTTCTTAGCATAGGTGGGACTGATTCCATATCCTTGTAAGAAAATCATTACCTTTCGAATAGCTCGTTGTTCTTCCCAACAATCCTTTATTCTTTCTAAACGTTTACCGCCAATACCATTTATCTCTAGCAAGGCATCAGGGTTATCATCAATAATTGCTAAAGTTTCAATATCATAATAATCCACTATACGCTCTGCGAACACAGGTCCAATACCTTTAACAAGACCAGAGCTTAAATACTTTTTTATCCCTTCTTT
>JALZWC010000110.1 GCA_023300255.1 Saprospiraceae bacterium
AGTTCCAGTTCCATCACCAAATCCAGATACGCCTATTGATACTGGTAATTCTAATCCTGAAGGTAGTACAAACAATCAAGAAGAAGACCAAGCTTGTGTGCTGCAATTCATCTCCATAGATAATATCAATCGCTGTTCCGATAATGGTTCTAGATTTAAATATAGTGATGACAATTTCTTAGCTAATTTGACCGTACATTTTGAAAATGCTCCAGCTGATGGTGTTCTGCAATTAGGAGGTGCTGTACAACAATCTGTAATTATAGCACATTTAAATAGTAGTACGAATCATACATTTAATAATATACGCCTACCTGCGGATGGTAAAGAATTTATTTTAACTGCTAGTTTCACAGCAGGAGATTTTTGTTCCTATACTCAAACTATTCCAGCGCTTCATATTACAGACAATAACCCTTGTAATACTTGTAACATACTAGGAACGAATGTTATGAATATTCAATGTGAGGAAGACCTAGTTTACTTTGATTTGTTTGTTACAGGAAGTGAAATAGCAGAGACGTATCAGCTGAATGGCGTGACAGAAAATTATACGGGAACGTATAATCAATTATCTTCTTTCAAAGCGCTTAAAAAAGATTTTCTAAATCTTGAAATAATTGATGCTTTGGACGCTGGATGTTCTTCCGAATTAGCTATAGATTTAACGGCATGTATCAATGCATCTGGAAGAACCATTTCTACGGAAATAGAAGAACTAGCAGAAGGAGAAAGACTACTACAGTTTCATCCAAATCCAGCAAAGGAGGAATTGATAGTAGATTATCAATTTTCGGATCAAAGAATCAATAAATCTGTAGATCTATTAGTATATGATATGATGGGGATTTTAAAAATGAAACAGACCATTACAAATACTAGTGGTAGAGTAGTGTTGGATATTCAGTCATTAGATAACGGTATTCATTTGTTGGTATTAAGCAAAGGTGGATTATTATCGACGCGTAAATTTATTAAGGAAGATTGGAAATAGTTTAATAGAAATGATAAGGAAGAAATTCATCCGACCACTCCAAAGTGATCGGATGAATTTCCTTCAAAAATGGAGTAGAAGTTGTTTAAAAATGTATAACTGATTTATTTGCAAGTCATTGATCGTTAATTAGCTTCGGAAATAATTTTTGCATAAGACAGGTTTACTAAACCTTGGAGGTTTACTAAACCTTATTCGAAACAATATGCATAATTAATTTCCGAAGCTAAAAGACTATGTCCTAATAATCAAGTACTTACAACTAATTTTAGTCTACATTCTTAAACAACTTCATAGAAAGCAGAGAGATATTTCGTTTGAAAAACGACAATATTTTGTCTATTTTAAACGAAGTACATCTCTATTCTCTACTCTCACTTCTCTATTCTATTTTTGTCTGATTTCAAAAATTGGTACATTATGTAATAGACTTGTTTCTAAATAAGGAATACGTATATGAATTATAGATTTTTTTGTTAGTTTGTTTCAAAAAATCAGTGCATAGCCCAGCTACGGACTTATTTTTTGAGAAAAACTAGCGGAAAAAGATATTTTCAGATATGTGTTTATTATTTAGAAACAAGTCTAATGTCAGATTTCTTATTAACGCCTGATTCCTTAGCTTTTAAAACTAATAAGGGAATCTTTATTTTTTCTGCTAATACTTTCGTCAGACTTCCTTCCGTTAATCGCAGCCAAAAACCTTTTTTTCTTTTATGAATAGCTAATATTCCAGAACCTGTAAGATCCATATATTCTGTTAAGGCTTTACTTACTTCCCCTTCTAACAACCGCTTAGTTATAATCCCTCCTTCTAGTTCCTCTTTAAAATTTTGAAGTAATAGATCCATTTGTTGGCTTGCTTTTTCTTGATTGCCAAGTTTATGAACATGAGCCAAGTGTAAGTTTCCATCAAAAGCAGAACACCAGTCCATTAAATAATCAATTGAATCTTTATCTCCTACCTCAAAAGCAGTACTATAGACTAATTTATTTAATCCTAGATAGCGAGCTCCAGGAGGAATTAATAATAAAGGACATGCTAATTTATCAATTAATTTATAAACATTGTTCCCGAAAATTCGCTCTGAAGTATCATGTCGTCTCATCCCCATTACTACTAAATCAGGTTTATTCTGTTGCTGTATTTTCAATAATTGATGGATCAATAGACCATCTACAACAATATAATCTAGCGGAATACTATGAAACTGCTTGGCACTCATTTCTGCTGCAAAAGACTTAAGTTCTTCTAGTTTTCTCACGGATAAATCGGCAGAAAATTTTTCTAAATCACGATTTTTAGCTTCATTATTTACAGTTGCACCACTTGCCAAGGCAATAGTAGGGCTTTGATAGACATGCACTAAGGTAATCTTAGCTTCAAAATATTGAGCTAATTTTTGAGCATACCGATAAGCAGCTTTCGACTGTTTAGAATAAGCTGTAGGAAATAAGATCTGTTTCATGTTTGAAGAATGTTAGAAGACTACTGAGACTATTGGATGTTTTCAGTAGTCGGATCATCTTTTTAAGATTGTCAAATGTCACACGTTAATAGTGTGACATTCCTCGAATATGTATTTATCATTCTTTCAGTCCTAATTTTTGATAAAAATATTATTTTCTATATTGGACGAACGAAAAGTCATTAGTGCAATGTGTAAATGCTTGAAAAAATGGTCCTTAGGTGTCGGACACCTCCAAAGGTCTAACGATTACCCATATCTTTTACACGCTAGTTAGGGACGAAGCTACGCTCCTTTTTACGAGATTTACACTTGTGGGTAATCGTTAGACATCCAAAGGTGTCCGATACGTAGTTCTAGTTATCCTTCAAAATATTTT
>JALZWC010000111.1 GCA_023300255.1 Saprospiraceae bacterium
ATTCCTAAATAATTTAATCCATTAACTTGATATGTTTTTATCTCTGTCATAAACTTATCAGAAACTTGCGTTGTTACCTATCATAGAAAAATAAATCAACCAAAGATTATGGAAAAGAAATATCCTTTACCTCCATTTACGAAGGAGACTGCACAACAAAAAGTACAAGGAGCTGAAGATGCATGGAACAGTAAAGATCACATAAAGGTGTCTAAAGCTTATTCTCTTGATACGGAGTGGCGAAATCGCAATCAATTCATTAATGGCAGAAAAGAAGTGCAAGATTTTCTCGCTGACAAATGGAATACCGAACTGGATTATAAATTGAAAAAAGAATTATGGGCATTTGGAGATAATAGAATTGCTGTACGATTTGAGTATGAATATCGCAATGAAACGGGGCAATGGTTCCGTGCCTATGGTAATGAGAATTGGGAATTTGATGAAAATGGGTTAATGAAAAAACGATATGCAAGTATTAATGATTTGTCTATTGAAGAATCTGAAAGGAAATTATAATATTTCTGATTATAACGTTTTGCGTTGTCACCTATTATTTCACGCAGAAGCCGCTGAAAAACGCAGAATAGCAGGATTTTTTCTGTGCTTTTTGCGTGAAAGTATACTGCCTTCACCGCAATCTGTTATAATCAGTAATATTTAATTTATATTACTTTATAAAATAGCCTCATCTACTTTTACATTTTATTACTCCCTCATTCTTTATCCTTTTCTTGTCTTGGAAACTAGAATGATTTACGGCAGACGAAAAGCCGCTACTAGATAATAGCACATAGCTATTTTAGAAATGAAACAACCCTCCTTCCTGCTACCCGAATAAGCAACGTAATTATATTACTAGAAAACTTTTGTTAGATAATAGCAATTTGCTTCTTTTTCCTGTTCTTTCACTTGAAATCCTTTTATCTTGCCTTTATCTGATTGACTACTAGGTAGTTAGAATACAATGTTTACCCAAACTCATACTACTAGACATAAGAAAAGAATAGAGAAGCGAGAGCAGAGAATAGAGACAGATTTCGTTTAAAAAGGGACGATATTTTGTTGTTTTCTAATCGAAATATGTCTCTAATCTCTACTCTCTTTTCTAAAAAAATCCAGTAGTGTAACCCAAACTTATACTACTAGATATAAGAAAAGAGTAGAGAAGCGAGAGCAGAAAATAGAGATGGATTTCATTTGAAAAACAACTAAATTTTGTTGATTGCAAATCAATTTGGTCTCTATTCTCTCATCTCTGCTCTCTATTCTAATTTCATGTCCAGCAGTGTAACCCAAACTCCATTAGAAAACATTTTAAGCCGATTGGCTTATTGTAGGCATCTTTTTATCTACAATAGGTTGTATAAAACGAATCCATGTTCAAACCCCACCATTATTTATGGACTTGCCTTGTCTTGTTTACTTGTATAGGTCCTATACTATTACCTGCTCAAATAGATACTATCCCCGATATTTTTAAAGAATTAATTACGGATAAAAGCCGACCTAATTGGTTGAAGTTACAAAAGAATGCTACGATCTCAAAAGAAGAATTTTTGGAACTGATTGATTCTATCCAAGGGGGAAATGATCCTAGTATTTTCGAATTGCTAAGTTCTAAGGAAGATAAAAATAAACGAATCCGTCATGTTTATAAACAATTCTATAAAGGTATAATCGTAGAAAAACATCGCTGGGTACTACACGAAAAAAATAATAAGCTTTTTTTGGCGCAAGGTCAATTTGTAAAAAATCCATTTAATAAGGCGGCGGAAGCAGATTTGACAAAAGACCAAGCGCGCATTATTGCTTTAGATCAAACTAGAGCCACAAAGTATGCTTGGGAAATTCCAGCATTAGAAGAGACTTTACAAACCGTAAAAAATAACCCTAGGGCTACCAACTATCCTAATCCCAAACTAGTATGGGTCACAAAGGGTAGAAAGAACAAATTACAATTAGCTTATAAAGTAAAAATCTATTCTGTCGATCCTGTGGCTAAAAAGAATTATTATATTCATGCAAAAACTGGGGAGGTTTTGCAAACAGATGACCTATTACAAACGGGTTGTTTTGAAGACACACATGAACATCATGCCCACGCCGCTACACCAGAAAATAACACCATATTTTCGAGTGGAAATCAAGTTGCTATAGGAACAGGTATTGCCAATTATATATTAACTGATGAAGGAGAAGTGCCTGTCAACGCTGTAACAAGTGAAACAGGCTATACGCTTTATACAGATGAATTAGGTCCTTCAGGGAATCAAATCCTTCATACCAAAAATGCCAATAATAAATGGCATTATGATGGACTAACAGATTTTATAGATGCAGATAATGTATGGGATACAGATCCTGCTGCTGTGGGTGCACATTGGGGAATGGAACAAGTATATGATTATTATTTAGACAATTTCGAACGCAAAAGTTTTGATGATGCAGGAAGTCCTATGATCAATGTGGTCCACTATGGAAATAAGTTAGTAAATGCTTATTGGGACGGTATACAGATGACTTATGGTGATGGAGATGGGACCAAGTGGGGCGCACTAACTTCTTTAGATATTATTGGTCATGAATTTACACATGGTGTAACCGAACATAACGGTACAGGCGGTCTCCTATATATAGATGATTCTGGTGCGTTAAACGAATCTTTTAGTGATATTTTTGGTGCCGTTATCGAATTTTATTACCATCCAGATGGAGGCGATTGGATGATTGGGGAAGATTTTGATTTAGCGAATAAGGAAGGATTTAGAAATATGGCTGATCCTCATACAAAGGGACATCCCAAGACCTATCTTGGGAAATATTGGTATGATAGCGGTGGCGATAATGGCGGAGTGCATTTTAATAGTGGGGTACAAAATTACTGGTTTTATCTACTGTCAGAAGGAGGGAGCGGTACTAATGAATTTGGACAGGCGTATGATATTAATCCGATAGGGATAGATATAGCCGCTCAAATTGCGTACTATAATCTAACACGTTATATGAATCCTAATAGTACCTATCAAGATGCTAAGGATGGATCCATAGATGCAGCCTTACTTTTATATCCAACCGATTTGAGTATCG
This sequence comes from Saprospiraceae bacterium, assembly GCA_023300255.1. Lineage (GTDB taxonomy): Bacteria > Bacteroidota > Bacteroidia > Chitinophagales > Saprospiraceae > JAFMDF01. Next base: position 3,091 of record JALZWC010000111.1, read on the forward strand.
CTAACACGGTAGAAGCTGCTTGGTGTGCAGTAGGTATTGGTGCTAGCTGCGGACCAACTATTAATGTAAAAAAACCTACTGGTCAAGAAGTGGTGACCGCTGGGAAAGGATATGAGCTCACATGGGAAAGTGAATTAATATCTGCTTCGTCAAAAGTTAAAATAGAATATGCTACAGAAAATGTCGATGATCCAATATGGACACTAGCGGCAGAAGGGGTGACGAATTCGGGTACCTTTAACTGGCTAGTCCCAAGCAATTATAGCGGGACTGTTTCTGTACGTATTACAGATGATGGTGATCCAACTGCTGGCAGAGTTAGTAATAAAGATATTTTGGGAATTAGCAAACAATTTGAAATAGACGCTTGTATTGGCACCAATTCCTTTTCAGGGCCGACTACTGCAGCTGTCAATGAAACAATAACATTTTCAAGTAATATTACTGGAGATACTTACCAATGGGAAATTGATGGAACAGTGATTGCGACTAGTCCTGATCTAAATTATATCTTTAGTGAACCTGGTATATATGAATTAACTTATACGGTTACGAGTGCCGCTAATGGCTGTTTTAATGAAGAAAGTAGACGGTTATATGTCTTAGGAAAGAATTCCAATGGCTTTGCTATTCAAGTTGGAGATACAGACAATGGAGGCGGTCGAGCTTATGCTCAAGAGATTTTTCAAACCAAAGATGGAGGATATATATTTACATCCTTGTTTACTTCTTTGGTTTTTAAATTTGATGCTTCTGGTCAGAAGGTATGGACTTCAGATGCTTTACCGGCTACAACTTATGGCAATTATCGAATGACTGGAATAGAAAAATCGGATGGCACCTTATTATTTGTCATGGGGCATTCGCCAAGTGGTGGTGCTATAGCTCATGACGATTTATTATTAATAGAGGTGGATGGAAATGATGGGACTATTATTAATAATACAAGTAGAAGATTAAGTGTTGATGGTCGTTTGATCGCTCATCAGATAATTCCTACGGATACAAGTTTTATTATTGGGGGCGTTTATCAAAATATAGGAACACAACATATTTTCTTAGTCGATATTGATGCAAGCGATTATAATATCAATAAGCAAATTTGGTTTGGGGATGATAATTTATATGATTATTACGGAGATTTATTACCTACTGCAGACGGCGGCTATTTAATGGGATGGATACAAGCAGGCGATTATCCAGATCAGTTTGGCTTGATGAAATTAGATAAAGATTTTCAAAAGGAATGGCAGCAAGGTTTGTTTTCTTATTTGATTCGTCCAGGTCTACGATCGCGCATAAATTTATTAGAGGCACCCAATTGTGGAGGGTATCTAATTTTAGCAGATGCAGATGAATATGCAAATAGTTCGCTTATGAAGATTAATCCTTTGGGCAATATCCTTTGGGCAAAACGCTATACCAATCCGAATGCTTTAGATGGACAATTGATTTCTTTTCAAAAAATGGTTTGGGATGGAAATGACGGAGTTACTTTATTAGGTATTAATGGTTCTAAACTGAATTCTAACAATTATCCCGAAGCAGTTGATTACCAATTGTTGAATGTCGATTTTGAAGGTCAAATGCAATGGAAAAGATCTATTGCTGATTTGAATTTGATTCTGCCAAGCAACCCGAGTTACAATTTATATGTTGCAGATTTAATAACTACAGCGGATGGGGGATACCTCGCTTCTATACCTGGTGGTGACGGGGGAGAGACTCATTTAATAAAAACGGATTCAATGGGATTAGATGGTTGTGTCACAACAAATACGACTATCACGGAAGAGGATATATCGACTTCTTTTGAGATTGAATTTGGTAGGAATGCCACCCTTCAAAATCCACCTATTATTCAAGTAGGAGCAGAGTTTCCGTTTGATTTAGTTTCCCCGATTATTGCGGTTACAACACCTGCTTGTGGTCTTATCGGTAATGAATTAATCGCAGCATTTGAGTTATCAACTAATATTATTGCAATTAATACAGCACCTAATATTAGTAACTTATCACAAGGGGCAACTGATTATACTTGGCTACTTAATAATCAAGTGGTCAATTTTCCCTTAGCTAAAATTACTACAGCAGGCACTTATGAAATTACCTTGGCGGCTACAGATGGCACTAGCACCAGTCAGGTTTCTTATACCCTACAGGTAGTCAATAATGATGAATGCCAATTACCTTGTGATCTGACAACCTTACAAGCACGTACCATAGAAGGTTCCTGTCCTGGCAGTAATGATGGTCAGATATATACAGAGGTTACTTCTCCTATAGGTCGAACGTTTAAGTATAATTTATATGATACAAATGGTACCTTGATTCTTACCCAAGCAACTGGCTTTTTTACAGAACTAGCTACAGGGGAATATCAAGTAAAAGTTACTTCAGATAATGATGTTTCCTGTGTATTGGATTTAGGGATATTTACCTTAACACCAAAAGTAGATAATTCCCCACCGAAGGCACTTTGTATATCTGCGGAAGTAGATGTTGCCTTTGTCCATGCGGCAATAGGCGTACCTTATAATCATGGGAATTATGTCAATGAAATGACGGCGGCATTCGATCAAGCTTGGCATCAAATGACCTATGAAACAGTAGATCCAGAAAGATTATTTTCTAATAATTATAACTATATTTATTTAGAAGGTTCGGATCATAATGCAGAGGAGTTAGAAGAGTTTTTAGAAACAAATCAATCTATAATTGAGGAATGGGTAGCAGCGGGCAATGCGCTTTTTATCAATGCTGCTCCGAATGAAGGAGATGGGATGATGTTAGGTTTCGGTGGAGTAGAGCTGGTGCGTGGTAATTATACCAATGCACTTGCTGTCACGACTTCCATGCCTATGTTTACAGGGCCTAAAACGCCAGTGATTAATAATTTTAGTGGTTTTCCTTATAGCAAAGCAGCAGTTATATATCCCCCTTCTATGACTGTTACGCGTATATTAGAATCTAGCAATGGAACAGATTTATTACTACAATCAGCATGGGGTGATGGAACGGTTGTCTTTGGCGGGATGAATTTAACAGGCTTTCACACACCTAGTGCGGAGACTTATAATTTTAAAATAAATTTACATTATTATTTATCAAGTCTGCCGATTGCTACGGTCAATTCTCCTTTACCCTTAGAATTAGATGCTACTCAATCTTATACGCTTTCTGTTGCAGAAATAGATTTAGGGAGTACGGATGATTGTGGTCTAAAATCACTTAGTTTAAATACAGATTATTTTACTTGTACTGATGAAGGGATTGTCGAGGTTACTTTAATGGTAACAGATTTAGCAGATAATATTTCTACTTGCATAAGTCGAGTAGAAATTATCAACAGCCCTACTTTAACAAAAATAACAATACCTATTTGTGAGGGCGATACTTATAATTTTTATGATCAAATTGTGAATACAGCAGGTGTTTATGAAGCAATTCTACAAAACCAATATGCTTGTGATAGTATCATTGAATTGACCCTATCTATCAATCCGAATAACGAAACCTTCATTACAGCATCTATTTGTCAAGGTAACACTTATGAATTTCATGACCAAGTACTAACAAGCGAAGGTACTTATTCTACTTCCTTAGTAAATAATAACGGCTGTGATAGTCTAGTCACATTGACCTTAGAAATATTGCCTATAGAGGAGACCGCAATAACTCAAAGTATTTGCGATGGCGACTTTTACGCTTTTCATGGAATAGACTTAAGTTTTGAAGGAACGTACAAAGACACTTTAATAAATAGAAATGGCTGTGATAGTTTGGTCACTTTGACTTTGATCGTATTGCCAATAGAGGTCGTAACAATAACTCAAAACATTTGCGAAAACGACTTTTATTCCTTCCATGGAATAGATCTAAATGAACCAGGAATTTATATAGATACCTTAACAGATATCAATCAGTGTGATAGCATTATTGAATTGACCTTATCCATATTATCAACTTCAGAAACTCTATTGACAGAAACAATTTGCCAAGGCGAGAATATTGATTTTGGCACTCAAAATTTAACAGCATCAGGTATCTATGAAAAGACCCTAAAAAATGTTTATGGATGTGATAGTGTGGTCACTATGATTTTAATGATGGAAGATTGCGGAGATTGTCCAGACAACAATCTAGTACTTAATGGTGATCCGATTGCAAAAAATAATTATACCGCGATATTACATATTGAATCAGCTGGCGTAGTTGCATTAGATACGGTCGTCTATTTAGCAGGAAGAACCATTAATTTGAATCCAGGCTTTTTGGCAGATAATGGAAGTAAGTTCACAGCTGAAATTGCCGAATTTATTTGCGAAGATCCAAGGTCTATTATTGCAGAAGCAGAAGCAGATATTTTCTCTCAAAGTCGAAGCTCCTCTGGAGATCAATTGGCCTATGAAAAAGAGCAACAATTACAAGTCAATCCGAATCCCTTTTATCAATCTACAAAAATAAACTTTTCTCTAGCTACTGCACAAGAGGTGACTTTAGCCTTGTACGCTGCAGATGGACAATTGCTTAGTATTTTGCAAAGCGGTTATCTGCCTGCAGGGCAATATGTAAAGCCTTTCTATATGGAAGACCAAAGTGCTGGAATTTTTGTAGTGGTTTTAAAAACAGAAACAGAGTTCTTGACTCAAAAAATAATCCGCTTAAAATAGTAAGTACTCCGACAATTTTAACCATCAAAAATTGTATGTTTAATTTTGTCACATTACTTAAAATTAGAAAGAAGCACCTTCTCAAAAATCGAAATATGAAAAATTTAATAATCGTTTTACTTGTTTGCATCTTTTCAAGTGCGACACTAGTTGCTCAGGATATATCTACGGCCAGCTATGTGAAAAATTTTAAATTCAACACTCAGGAAATACTCCCAGAGGCAGTGGTGTTCAATGATGCAGGTACCAAGTTCTTCGTCATCGGCAATTCGGGATTGATTCACGAATACCTTTTAACGACTGCCTATGATATAAGTACGGCTAGTTTTGTTCAGAACATAGATATATCTACCAACGAGAAGAGTGCCAAGGGATTGGCTTTTAATCCCTCCGGATCTAAAATGTACGTTATTGGAAGAACTAGTGATAAAGTGCATGAATATAATCTGGCGAGTCCCTTTGATATAAGTACGACAGCGTATGTACAGAATTTTAGTGTAAAGGCCCAGGAGAATGCGGCTAATGGAATCGTTTTTAATCCAGGCGGAACGCAATTTTTTATCATTGGACGAATAGGTGATGACGTGACGGAATATGCTTTAACTAATCCTTTTGATATAAGTACCGCCGCCTATGTTCAGGAATTTAGCGTATCTGCAGAAGAACCAGACCCTACAGGATTAGCATTTAATAGTACGGGAACAAAACTATATGTTATAGGTACGAACACAGATAAAATTCAAGAGTATTTATTATCAAGCGCTTATGACATAGGTACGGCTTCTTTTAGTCAAAATTTTGATGTAAAACCAAAAGAAGGCAATCCCTCTGGACTGTTTTTTAGTGCAGATAATACCCAATTATTCGTTATTGGAAAAAGCGGAGACGATGTGAATGAGTATTCGATTGAACCTGATGTTACAGATCCAGATGAAGACGGAGATTCAGTTCCTGCTTCTGTAGATTGTAATGACAATGATGCGAATGTAACGATCGAAGGAGCAAGTTGTGATGATGGAGATGTAGCAACAGAAAATGATAGCGTAACGGCAGATTGCACTTGTAGTGGAACGCTTATTGATCCAGATGCCGATGGTGATGGTGTGCCAGCTTCACAAGATTGTAATGATAATGATGCTAATCTAACAAAGGAAGGAGCAAATTGTAACGATGGAAATGCAGCAACAGAAAACGATATAGTTATGGCAGATTGTACTTGTAGCGGAACGAATTCTGATCCAGATGCGGATGGAGATAATGTTCCTGCTTCAGAAGATTGTAATGACAATGATGCAAATCTAACAACTGAAGGAGCAACTTGTGATGATGGAGATGCAACAACAGAAAATGATATAGTTACCAATGCTTGTACTTGTGCAGGAACCCCAATCGGCGGTGGCACTGGTTTAACACTCTGGACCGATAATGCCGACTACTTATCTTACGATAAAAAAATACTAATTGGTACGACGACTAAATTGCCAAGTGGGTTTGGATTATATGTACAAGATGGAATTTTAGCCGAAAAAGTCAAAGTAGCTTTAGAAAATACCGATGATTGGGCAGATTATGTATTTAAGGAAACCTACCAATTAAAACCTGTTTCTGAAGTAGAGGCATTCGTTAAAGAGCACCACCATCTTCCAAATGTGCCTGCTGCGTCAGACTTACATAAAAATGGAATAGATTTGGCTAAAATGGATGCGACCCTTTTGCAACAAATCGAAGAACTTTGGCTACATGTCATTGAAATAAAAAAGGAAAGTAAAGAACTTAAAAAGGAGAATGAAAAACTTAAGAAGAAGGTGGAAGAATTAGAGAAACAGTAAAATAATCAACTTTAAACTATGATGAATCGTCCTGGACAAAGTTGACACTTATCTACTTTTATTAATTTTCTTGTCGATTTCATTCACTAAGGCAATATAACTAGCTGATTAACAGCCTATTGCGAATAGGGTGTCAATTCATTTCAGGACAATTAAAAATACCTATAATTATACTTATGTTAACTATAATCAATTTAATCTTATCCTATAAAAGTGCATCCCCTGAATTTTTTTTATTAAAAATTGCATCCTGTCTAAAGTTAAACGCACGAATAAGCGTATAAGGAATGACGAAATAATAACTGTCTCAACTTGGCTTGCCCTTTCCTGCCTGCGTGCCCTATGGTATATACATAAAGTATTCAGGATTGGCTGTCGCCAATGAAAAAAATTGAACGCAGAGACGCAGAGATGCAGAG
>JALZWC010000112.1 GCA_023300255.1 Saprospiraceae bacterium
CGATAGTTTTTATTAAAAAATCATTGCATAGCCTACGCTATGGAATTATTTTTTAATGAAAAATAGCGGAGAAAGATGCTTATAAAATACCCGTTTAATTAATTCGACCCACTTAAGTAAGTAATTGGACAAAATAAATAACACAATTATAATTTTATCTAAACACATAGGCACATAGACTATGTGTACTATGTGCCTATGTGTTTAGATACTACGTTTAATTGTGTCCAAGATACTAACATAATTTGACCGCTTTGCGGTCATTAGGCTATAACTTAACCGCAGAGCGGTCTAATTACGTTAGCATTTTATTTAGTACCTTTTATAAACTCACTAAGGTTGGTAGAAATGCTTAAATGATTAGCGCTACCACCAATGTGATACACGCCTAATCCGTAGGAAAATCTAAATCGACGAATCTTTATGCCTAAACCTGTTGAAAAGCCAGCCAAACTTCTAAGGTTATTGATTGATAGGTCTTTTTTTAAGAAATGATTGTAACCAAAACGCAGAGATACGACCTCTGCTTTTCCAAACAAAAACTCGCCACTAAAGATCAAGTGTCGAAAGAAATTATCTATTACATCATTATCATTGGTGGTAACCGCTTCTCCTAAGAAAAAGGTATTTTCTTCTGAATTTGGATTATCATATAAAAGATTCCATTGCTGTAAATGTTGAGCAGTAATAGATACTCTAAAAGGTAAGTGCTGTAGTTTTTTAGAAACACCCAATTGAATTTCAAAAGGTAAGTCTTCTTTCGTACCCGATTGGTAAGTGCTTATTTGGGCGCCCATATTCTTGAATAATAGAGTAGCCGTAAAGTTCTTATCGGTTACTTTGTATAGGGCAGAAAAATCACTAGCAATACCGAAAGAATTATAAGCTTCAAATTGAGAGGATACCATTTTCAGGTTAAGGCCTACAGACATTCTTTCATACAATTCTCTTCCAGCTCCAATGGTAAATGCATATTCTGATGCTTTAAATGTGCCTGTAATATTACCAAATTCATCTGCTGCTGTAAAGTCTCCATATCCGATGTATTGCATGCCGATGTGAACCGTTGATTCCCATTTATCAACATATCGGCCATACGAGAAATAGCCATTTCTAATCCCCGCTACATGAAAATTCTGATTAAAGGTCAATGCATTGTGCATGGTTTTATTCAGTGCTGCTGGATTACTATAGGCTAAGGCTATATCACTGTCTTGCACCGTTATTAAGCTCCCCCCCAATGCCGTAATACGTGCAGACGCAGGAAGGTTTAAAAATTCGTACACATTGTCTCCTCCTATTTGAGCGTGAAGGGTTAAGGATAAACAAGAAAGTAGTAAAAATGAAAAAATACGCATATGCTAATAAGGAATGTTAAATTTCTGAAAAAGATAGTTAATTTGGTTAGACACGAAGGCCCTAAGCTATTAAGTCATATGGCTTTACTATAACACATCTTTGTGCCTTTGTGCCTTCGTGGCTAATTCCCAGATCGTGCTAAGTCACCACAACGCCCACCATAAATTTCATAAAAAGTAAAAATACCAACTAAAACATACTCTATACCGACCATCCACAAATTTTCAAAGTAGCCGACATAACTATAATTGATGTAAGTTAGAAAAATTAGCCCAGACCACAAGATAGGGAAACGAAATCTCGTGAACAAACAGCACACAATAGGCAAAGCGACATACCAAGGGTGAACCGTCATCGCTAAAAAAAGATATAAGCAGATTGCAAAAAGCAAACCAGAGAATAGATTGTTCCAATTAGGTTCTTTTTCATTAAATATGTGCCAGATGATATTGATTAAAACGATTAGAGAAAGAGCGGGCCCCAAGGTTTGAATAATATTATAGCCTTTATACTGAAATCCCAACCAACGTATTAGGTAATATATGCTTGCATTAAATTCAAATTTTTGAAAATACAAATTAAGACTAGTCCCAAAATTTGATAAAAAAGCACCGCTAAATAAGGGGATAAATAGTCCTAACAACACCCCTCCCAAAATACTAAAATATAATATATTCTTAGACCAATTAATCGTTTGTAGTTTAGTTATCCAGCGACTTAGGAGCGTTGTTGGTTGTTCTGTTGAGGCTTTTTTTTCAATAGATAAACGCCAGATAAAAAAAGGCAAGAAAATTAAAGGCAACAATTTAGAAGCAATTGCACAAGCCATGGCTATTGCGCTTAGGACTAATTTGTTTTTTAGAGCAATCAACCAAATACTCAATAATAAGAAAAAGATCATGGCTCCTTCAAAATGGACGTTTCCCATGATCTCAAAGATGATTAGCGGATTTAATGCATAGAGTAATACATTCTTTTCAGGTAGTTGAAAATGCTTTAGCAAAGCAATTATTAAGTAAATACTACCTGCTTCACATAAAAAAAGAAAGCTTTTTAAGATCATACTAGATCCTAGAAAACTGTTAGGAGAACAATAAGTAGCAATAGCAAATAATAATTGATTGATTGGTGGGTAGACCGTAAAGTAGTTCGGAGAATTTAAATGACCATATAGTTCGGAGGTAAGTCCAGGTACTACTAATTCCTGCTCTATATAATAAGAGGGTAAATGATCAAAAGGATTCATTCCATTCACTAATAGTTGACCATCCCATATAAAGCGATAAATGTCGTCGGAAAAATTAGGAAAGGCAAAGATTAGTATAAATCTTAAAACGATTCCTAGCATTGTATAAAATAGAATCGTTTCTTTTTTTACGCTATAAAAAAAAACGGCTAGATACAGACAGAAAAAAAGTCCATAATGAGTAATTAAGTAGAAGAATTGCGTTCGATCAATCTGATAACCTAATATCCAGGTTAAGATTAAAAAGGAGAGTGTAGAGAGTAGAAGTAAGGCGGGTCTTTTGTATGGCATTCTAGAAATAGAAACTATTAAGGCATTAAAAGCTCAAAGATATAAATAGATTCTAAGAAATCAGGTCAACAGGCTGTCCTTAACCCGATAGAAGTTCCTTAAAATAAAAGAGGCTGTTTAATATTTATTGCACGCAGAATTCGCAGAAAAACGCAGAACTTTGATTATCAAGCTTATGTGGTTTATGGAAATTCTGTTGGACCTATAACAATTTAAAATAAAAACAGGCAATCATTGTGTTACCAATAATTGCCTGCTTTATTATTTTAAGGATAAAAATTGCTAAAGATTAATTAGCTATTCTTAACGTTCACTTCCATTGTAGGGTATGGTATACCGATACCTTCTTTATCAAACTCCTTCTTCACGTTTTCTTGCATATAAAAGAACGCATCCCAGTAGTTCTCACTCTTAACGAATGGACGAGTAGCTAAATTTACAGAGCTGTCTCCTAATTCTGCTACTACCACACCTTGTGCAGGTTGATCTAAGATATAAGGACAAGCTTTACCAACTCTTAAAATAGCTGCTCTTGCTTTATCTATATCATCACCGTATCCAATGCCATAAGTTAATTCTACTCCTACTTCTCCTTGACCAGAGATATTAGTGATTACATTACCCGTAACGTTCCCGTTAGGAACGATAATCTTCTTGTTATCTAAAGTTCTTAATATTGTGCTGAATACGCCTAATTCCTCAACAGAACCAACATTACCACCAGCAATATCTACTAAATCTCCTACTTTATATGGCTTGAAAATTAACATCATTACACCACTAGCAAAATGACCTAAACTACCTTGCATTGCCATACCAATAGCAAAAGTCGCTGCACCAAGAATTGCAACAAAAGAAGTAGTTTCTATCCCAAAAAAGCCTGCTGCTGCCATTACAACCATCAACTTTAAAAGTACACTTACCATAGATCCTAAAAATGGTGTAATTGTTTCATCTAGTCCGCCCTTAGCCATCACTTTCTTTGCGGCACGAGTTATCATTCCTGCAATCCAGAAACCGATAATTAAAGTTAATACTGCACCTATGAGATTAGGTAACATACTGATAAACCATTCAATGGCGCCTGCCATATTAATTCCTTCCATCTTATTTAATTTTTTACTTGTTAGAAATAGAGTTTTCTTTAGAGACGATCTTTTTTTAAAGAGAGGTACATCTTTTTAAGATTATCTTAACTAGGATCGTATGCTAAAAAAGTGCAATTTTAACTATAATTTATTGGTAATCAAGGATAGATGGTAATTTCGTATATAATTATTAACAAAAAATTAATATTGAATAAAAATTTTTTGACCGAAAAACAACAGGCACTTAGTAAATTACAGAAATACTGTACCTATCAAGACAGATGCCATAAAGAAGTGCGCTCTAAGTTGTTAGATTTAGAAATCTATGGAGCTGATTTAGAGGATATTATCGTTGATTTGATTGAAGATAATTTTCTAAACGAAGAACGATTTGCTAGGTCTTATGCAAGGGGTAAATTTAGAATGAAGCAATGGGGAAGAGTTAAGATCAAACAAGAATTGAAATTTCGAAAAATTTCTGCTTACTGTCTCAAAAAGGCTATGGAAGAAATAGACGAAGAAGATTATACAAAAACTTTATTGCATTTGATTGAAAAGAAAAAAAAGGATTATGAACGAAAAGAAAAGAATTTATTTAAGTTGAAAGGAAAGATAGCTACTTATATTATTGGACGAGGGTATGAATCTCCATTAGTATGGCATTGGGTAAATGAACTTTTGCCTAAGCAGTAAGGCAAAGTGTAAGAAGATAAAATTCAAAATACCTTAACCGTTGCCGTTTAGGATATTTTGAATTGGAGCGCATCCTTTTATCGATTTCCACCAATCAACACTTTATAATCATCGAAAGGGGCATTCCCATCTTTCATTTCTAATAAATCCATAAGCGTTCCAGCATATAATTCTTCTAGATCTAATTGGGTGTCTTTAGTTCTAATTTCAATCTGCCCTTCTTTTAATTGGTCTAATCGCCATTTAAAAGTAGCTTCCATTTTGGAGAGAATTCGTTCATTAATGGCAATGTGATCTGCATCTACATTAAGAGCGGTACAATCCGAAAAAGCTTGATTATTTCTAGCAATTAATTCTCCTTTATCTAAAATGAAGTAGCCTGTATGCGACCAGTCTGTTTCCTCTGTTAATAATTTTGCATATAGCACCAGTTGCAAATCTTCTTCATTCTTAATCATTCGCTTTCGATAATTACCACCAGACCATTTCAAGTCTAAGACAGCAGATTCGCCTTCTCTTTCTAAAACTAAATCCGCTTTTGCTTTTATCGGGACATTAACAAAGTGGCCCTTTAAATCCATCTCTGTCTCTTTTACTTTCCAACAGTTACTTTGTATAGTACTAACTAAACTCCAGGCAGCATATTTTACTTTATTTAAAAAAGCTACTCGCTCTGGTTCTCGACCATACATTAGCAAGGTAGCTCCTTCTCTTGCAAATAATTGGTCCTTTTTCTCATCAATCCATGCATTGATTTCTGTTTTTTGCATCGTGGCAATATCCTCTTGTTTCAATAACAATTCTAAGAAACGATGCGACAAATTGCCCATCAAAGTATTATCTCTAACGACACTGAGAATAGAAGACTTGTGTAAACGCAACTTATGTCGAAATACCCACTGATAAGGATAGTATAACAAAGAATTAATACTAGTAAAAGTCTCGTGCTCTCGATCATCTAAGAAAGCCGTTTCTTTTATTTTTAGTACCGCTTGGGGTTCTGTGAGTGGTTGATGTTCTAAAACAATCTGCGCTGGCATTTGAAAGTATCCTTCCAAAATAGATGCGTTAGTACCCGTATCTACATCATAAGTAATACTTGCTAATTCTCCAAAAGTAGCCTCCATGTCTCCTTGTAAGGGATGAGCCAAAACTGTTGATCCTTCTACTCTTTCAGGTATGACCAATACTAGGCGATCAACCGCTTGAAGTACGGGGCGTTTTCTTTGCCAGATTAATCGAGCATTTTTCCTTTGTGGATTTTCTAAATCTATTTGGATATTTTTTAAGAATTTGATTTCAATTTGATACCATTTTGAAAAAAAGGAGGCTCGTTCTGATTGAGAAAAATTCCACCATAATAAATCTGGAACGGCTTGAATAAAAGCACTGGCGTGGTATAAAAATGGCAGATGGTTCATTTCCATCTCTGTAAATTGTACAGGCGAAGGAGAATAGATTGTCCGAACAATTCGCTCTAATTCTAAATTACTAATGAAATTATAAGAATCAGGTAGCGCCTCCATCAACTCTTTAATCCGCTTCGATTGTTCACTGAGAACTAGTAAAGATTGATTAACACTTCCCTCTGCTTCAAAAGTTTGAGAAGCCCATTTGGATACATAGTCAAAAATTTCTATGACTTCGTCCTTCGGGACAGACAGATTACTATTATATCGTTTTCGCTCAAACCAAAATTGATATTGCTTTTTGATAGCCTCTATATCTAGGTTGGGTTCTATCTTTTTTCGTTCGTCTAATTCTTCAAAATATTGATTAATAGCTGCATACCAACTATCACTATTTAAACCAGGTCGACTAGCAATTAAGCGGGCGATGATAACCGCCAAATCATTTTCCAAGGGCTTTACAGGAAGTGTAACGAACTCAAGTACTTTGTATGGATCTATAGGTCTCCATAAAAATACTGTTGCTAATTTTAAAATTTGTAAAGTAGGTCGTGCTAGAGAAGCGGACAAAATACCAAGACTAGGTAGGTGTTCTTGTATTAAGGCATTATCTAGTACCCTTGTTTTTTCTGGTATTAAACAAGCAGGTCGATAGCTAGGGTTGAGATCTAATATTTTAGCAAGGAAAGCAGCAGCATCCGTATCGCGTTTTGCTTTAATGACTAGTAAAGAACCATCTTTTTTTAAGGCTGTTTTTACTTGTTTTCCAGATATTGCACTTTGAAAAATTTGAAGGTCAGATGTTCCTTTTATGACAGTAGTGGGTATTTGACCAATAGTGGTGCCTTTTGATGCTAGGGCTTTAAAAAGTCGTTGTAGGTGATAAGGTAATATTTCAAGGGGTTCATTCAGGTTGATTTCAGCAATCGCACTAGACTTTTCTTCGCAAACTGATAATACTTTTACAAACCGATCTGCGAAACCATCGGGTAAATTAATATCTCCATCATCGCCAACCAAGGCCTCAATATTTGCTAGTACCGCCAAGCGATCCGGCATACCTTCCACTATTTCAAAGTTCCATCCAGCTAATAATAACTCATCTCTTCTATCTAACAATTCTTCCGCAGTAGCTAATTGGTCTGCTTCGTATGCATTTTTGTAAAAAGCAGTTTTATCTTCTTTTAAATATTCTTGTAATGCTTGTCTATATTGGGCAATTCTTAAGTAATTAATTTTCTCGGAAAAACCAATTAAACCAAAGTGTGATTCTAAAAGTAGCAATAGCCCATTGGGTCCATGGTAATGTATTCCACCTTCTGTTGTATTCCCATAAGGGAACACTTTATCTTCTAACTCTAAACCAAAAGTAATCTTTAAATACATGCGGGTTTGTTCAATTTAAATATTATGCTCTTCTCAAACTAGAACAATCCGCAATATATGAATATTTTTACATTATTTAATCAAATAAGTTATTTTTAAAATAAATTAACTGTAGCTTAGATCTCTGGTCTGAGTAGATTTGAATAACGTAACTACTGGACAAAATAGTTTGGACACCCACTGTCTATAGTAAAAATACTAAGATAGAACTGATAAGGAGCGTAGCTTCGTCCCCGTATTTTCTTCATTTATTAAAAAATGTGTATAATACCATAGATGGCTAGACAGGTCCAAATAAAATGTCCAGTAGTAGATTAATTTCTACTCAGACCAGAGGTCTAAGCTACCTTCAATCTAATACTTAATCGTCACGCTTTTAATAGAATCTCCGACCATAATATTATGTACGACATCCATTCCAGCTGTTACTTTTCCAAAG
>JALZWC010000113.1 GCA_023300255.1 Saprospiraceae bacterium
GCCTTAATACTTCTTACTCACTATAAATTTCTGCGCGATAAATTTAGTCCTATCAATCTTTGTTCTGATATAATAAAGACCGTTTGTATAGGAAGCTAAATCTATTCTAATAAGCTCCTCTGGTAGATCGACTATTTGATACTGTTCTTTGACTAAACCGTATTGATCACTGATGATGATAGTCCCTTTTTTGCCAGCATATTGCTTTAAATTAATATATAATTCTTGCTGTGCGGGATTAGGAAACAAGCCAATTGCCTCTAGATCTATACCAAATTGAATTCGTCTTGCGGAAGAATATTGATGAGTACCACCTTGGAATACTTGCTTTAAACGGTAGTAATTATCTCCTAAAACGGGTTGAATATCAGTACTCTTGAAATAGCCTGTCTCTAAGCCTACAGGTCTATTTGGAATCATAGACAACTCTTCAAAATCAATACCATCCAATGATTTTTCAATGACATAATAATCACTTTTATAAGTTGTATTGGTCAGCCATTCTAACTGCACTTGACGATCATCTTTGTACACATTAAAATTCATATAGCTAGATACTCTACTCTCTGCTCCTTTTAAATATTGACTGACTCCTACGGTAAACTCTTGCTCACAATAACCATCTCCTGAGCTACCTGATTGTTGAATTCTAATAACATAGGTATTGGCAGATAGTCCATAGATCAGTTGAGAAGCATGACAATTATCATTGCAGATATCCGAATAAATAGAAGAATTAATAAAGCGGTATTGAATACGATGCCAAGGCGCATCTACTCCATTTATCACAATTTGACCAGGGCCACCAATCACTCCTATATTGGCACAGTAGCCTTCTTTATTCGAAGCGGAAAATGTTGTAACAGTAACAGGAACTTCAATAAGACAATATCCATTGGAACCGCCATTAGATTGTTCTACTCTAATCGTGTATACACCTGCTACTAGGCCAGTAAAAATGGCTGGATTATTACAGTTATCACTACATAACTCTGTGTAACCACCGTTCAATCTATATAACACTCGCCTCCAAGGGGCTGTAATTCCACTAATAGAAATTTGTCCTTCGCCACCTGTTATAGATACATTTGCACAATAATCGGTTGTAGCTAGAGGAGCTGGTGCGCTTACAGTAACAGGAATTTCAATAAGGCAATATCCATCAGAACCGCCGTTAGATTGTTCTACCCTAATCGTATATGTTCCTGCTTCCAAACCAGTGAATACCACTGGATTATTACAATTATCACTACACAATTCTGAATAGTCGCCGTTCAATCGAAATAGCACTCGCCTCCAAGGGGCCGTTATTCCACTAATGCTAATTTGTTCTACACCGCCAACTATAGATACATTCGCACAATAGTCGGTAATTTCTGTACCACCATCTACTGTTTCTCCACCTTCTCCATCAACCACTACCCCACCGCCGACTGAAGAATTAGAGCAAGGTTCAGGACTTGTCACTTCTACAGAATCACTACAGTCCGTATTTCCCATTGCATTTACAGAGATAAATACCGTTCTTCTAAATAAGGTTAAGGGGTCTAACTGACTCTGTATCATTAGAGAGAATGGCCCTAGCTCTACTGGTTCATTGTAATTTCCCATAATTAGTATTCCTGTATCTCCTGTACTCAGCGTACCTTCCCAGCCATCACTTACCGTTCCACCTGTTCTAAAAATCGTATAGGAAAAAGTAAAGGTATCGTCATTAGGATTTAATGGCGTACCATTATCATTACAAACTGGTTCACTTGCATCAATACCGATTGCACATTCTGCTGGGGCTACTTCACAATCTGTTACCACAAAAGTAGTGGTAAAAGTGAGCACACAATTAGGCTCATTTCTATCTGTCACAGTAGCCGTAACACTCTTTGTACCTGGTAATCTATAGGTGACATTTAACGAACGTGGATCTACAGTACTAGAGCCTAATAAAGTTAGATCACCTCCAAAATCATAATCATATATATATCTTGGATTGTTTGGCGGATTATAAGGATCATTGGCATCTACAAATATGCTAAACTCTTCTGTCAAGCATCCATCGACTACATTAAAAGTACCTGCCAAAGAACAGGGTGTTATTATAGAACAAGATTCAGGAGCGAAGACTTCGGCCGTGTCACCACAACCAATATTACCAAGCGCATCTACAGAGATAAAAACGCTCCGTCTAAATTGAGTAAATGGATCTAACTGACTCTGCTGCATTATGGAGAATGGGCCTAATTCTACTGGTTCATTGTAATTTCCTGTGATCGGAATAGCTGTATCTCCCGTTGACCAGAAACCCTCCCAGCCATCACTTATTGTTCCGCCTGTTCTAATAACGGTATAGGAAAAAGTAAAGGTGTCGTCATTTGGATTTAATGGGGTACTGTTATCATTACATACCGGTTCACTTGCATCAATACCGATTGCACATTCTGCTGTTGCATTAGAACAAGCTGCTGGGCTAATCGCTATTGTATTATCAGAACAACTAGGTGTTCCAATATGCGTCACACTGATATTAATATCATTCCCAATAGGGAAAGGTCCTAAAGTAGCTGGAGTAGTATAAGTTCCTGTTTGTATAAAAGCACCCAAATTTGCATTATCGAAATTCGCCGTCCATTCATCGCCCATCGTACCTCCTGTACGAAAGGTGGTTAAATCAAAAGTAAAAGTATCATCGGTGGCATCACTTGGAGTATTATTATCATCACAAGTGATATTGGTCACATCTGCACCAATAGCACATTCCACCATTTCATTGGAGCATGTTACAGGACTAGTTACCACGATATTATCCTCACAACTAGGAGTACCATTCGTTCTTGCGATTACCGTCATATCAAAACCTATAGGGAATGGTCCTAATAAGTGAACTTGACCATAAGTACCTTCTTGCAGAAAGATACCAAGGTTTCCATTATTTACTTCTAGTAAATATCCATCCCCCATGGTTCCGCCCGTTCTAAACACTTCTATATTAAAAGTATAAGTATCATCAATTGGATCAGTGCGGGTACCTTGATTATTACATAAGATATCGGTAACACTAAGGCTTACTACACATTCGGCTGCTGGAACCACAGAACAAATACCTGGACTATTCACTTCCATAGACACCCTGCAGTTAGGATCAGCTACATCGTTTATACTGATGTCCACAGCAACACCACCCGTAATAACCGTTGGAGGATTAATGTTGGTTGGTGTAAAATCCCCTGCAGCATAAGGGCCTAATGATATGATTTCTCCATAGTTAGTAGGGCCAAATAGAAAAGTTCCTCCACTTGATAGGCTAGCGCCTCCGTCCCACTGTCCTTCATTAGTATCACTAATCACCATTAAATCAAAAGTATAGGTGTCGTCCGACTCATCGGCTGTAGTTCCATTGTCATTACAAACTTTATTTTGAATAACAATTTGTATAGAACAGTCTTGTGCTAACAGATCAATATAAGAGGTAAATAGTAGGACTAATAAGGGCAATAGTAGCCTATTCCTTACTAAGGTAGTAATGGTTTTCATACTTCTGTTTTTAAAAATGAATAAATTAAGTAAGTGTAAACAGACAAGGGAAAGTCCTTAATTTGGACGTTGATTAAACAACTTCTTATATTGGTAAAGATAGATACCTAAAGTAGGAAACTGTTGCAGTATTGTTCCAATTGATTTCAGTATTGTTCCATCTGCTTGTGTTATTGTTTCAAATCAACTGGAGATACTGATTAAGGGCTGGGCTACTCGATTTTTAGATAACCATTTAACTAAAAAAGCGACTAGAATAATAATATCCTAGTCGCTTTTCTTTTTAAAAAATCGTGTGGTATCTAATGGTCGGATCAAACTGCACGTTTAATCCGACCACTCCCAAATGAACAAATGCATGGTGGTTTTGTGTTTTTGTGGCATTTTTTTTAGGTTACCTTCATCAAAGTAAAACTAAATTTAGCCTGCCACGAAGGCACGAAGACACTAAGTATTTTTCTTTGTGCCTTTGTGGCAAACTATTTAAGTTACCTCCATCAATTTTTTAATTTAAAAGCACTTCTGGTGATTCATATTTTAAATTAAACGCATCCGCTACGCCTTTATAGACCACTTTTCCTTTGACAATATTTAAGCCTTTCGCTAAAGCTGCATTTTCTTTACAAGCCTGTTCCCAACCTTTATCTGCAAGTTGAATGGCATATTGTAAAGTCGCATTGGTCAATGCCAAAGTGGACGTATAAGGTACAGCCCCCGGCATATTCGCCACACAATAATGCACCACATCATCAATGATAAAAGTAGGGTTTTCGTGAGTGGTTGGCTTACAAGTTTCAATGCAACCACCTTGATCAACCGCTACATCTACCAACACGGTACCTGGACGCATTTCCTTTAGCATCGCCTTGGTGATTAAATTCGGTGCCTTTGCTCCTGGAATCAAAACTGCTCCAACCACAAGATCACTTTCTTTGATTTGTTGGCGAATATTATATTCATTTGAATAAAGCGTCATTACATTTGCAGGCATAATGTCTGCTAAATGCCGAAGTCGATTTAGATTAATATCTAAAATCGTTACTTGTGCGCCTAAACCTGCTGCCATTTTAGCGGCTTGTGTACCAACAATTCCACCGCCCAATATTGTTACTTTACCTGGAGGTACACCTGGAACGCCACCTAATAAGACACCTCTCCCTTTCTCTGGTTTTTCCAAATATTTTGCCCCTTCTTGAATAGACATTCTACCAGCCACTTCTGACATAGGTACCAATAAAGGTAAACTGCGATCAGCTAGTTCTACCGTTTCATAAGCTAAACAAACCGCTTTGCTTTTTATCATCGCTTTTGTCAAAGGTAAATGAGAAGCAAAATGAAAATAAGTGAAGACCAGTTGGTTTTCTTTGATGAGCCCGTATTCAGACTCAATTGGTTCTTTCACCTTTACGATCATCTCTGCAACTTTATAAGTGCTTTCGATGTCTTTTTTCATTTTAGCCCCTGCTGTTCTATACTCAGCATCGCTGAAACCACTGCCTTCTCCTGCGGTTTTTTGCACATAGACAGTATGACCTCGACTGACTAAAGCACTTACCCCTGCTGGTGTTAGAGCTACTCTATTTTCGTTGTTTTTGATTTCTTTTGGAACACCGATTTTCATAGTTTTAAGTTTGCGTAGCTTAGACATTCTTGTTTAAGCAAATAAGGAACGTGTGCAAAATAACTTCGTAATTTAGGCTGCTTCTTTTGTCCTTATTTTTTACTTTGTAAACAGTCTCTATATCAACATAGCTCCTAT
>JALZWC010000114.1 GCA_023300255.1 Saprospiraceae bacterium
TAAATGCTTGTATGGTAAGTTCCCACACTTGGGTTTAATTAAATCTCCGTCCGTATAATTTTATAATTCGTTGATAATCAATATTAAATTTTCAAAAAACCACCACGAACGATTGTACTAAGTAATCCATTGTATAAATATCCAAAAAATGAAACAGTTTTTTTTTATCGCTGTAGTCGCCTTTTTTACTTTTGCTTGTAATAGCACAAAAGGAGTAGTCGTTAAACCAATACCAGAGCCAGAGCCAGAACCAACTGGTGTACAATTTACAGATTCTGATAAATTAATGGATGTCTTGGAAATAGCCAAAGCTTCTAATAAACTAGTCTTTGTAGATTTCTATACTACTTGGTGCTTGCCTTGTAAATTAATGGATGAAGATGTGTTTTCAGATGAAGAATTCGCCATCTATATGAATGATAACTTCATTAATTTCAAAGTAAATGCAGAGAAAGGAAATGGAGCCAATCTTGCACTTTTATATCAAATTGCGGCCTACCCAACGCTACTTTTTTTAGATGAGGAAGGAAATATATTAGTACAAAAAATTGGTGCTGCTTACCAAACAGAACTCCGAAAGATGGGAGAGGAAGCAAAACGCTTAGTGGTTGCTAATTAATATCTTCTTTTTTATTTTTGAAATAAGCTAATACTTTCGAAGTTGCAGCTTTTCCGACCAGTTCTATCAATTCAGACTCTAAAGCCGTCTTTATTTTTCTGACAGAACCAAAATAGGTTAATAACTTTTCAGCAGTCTTATCTCCTATGCCTGGTATTTGAGTCAATTCTGTACTAGTAAAATTTTTAGAACGTTGGTTTCTATGAAAGGTGATGGCAAAGCGATGGGCTTCGTTTCTTGCTTGCTGAATTAGCTTTAAAGATTCTGACTGTTTATTGATATATATAGGAATTGGATCATCTGCTAAGAATATCTCTTCCAATCGCTTAGCAATACCTATCACTACAATCTTATTCTCTATACCTAATTGCTTCATGATTTTTACAGCTGCACTTAATTGCCCTTTACCTCCATCAATAATCACTAATTGAGGTAAGGGTTGTTCCTCTTCTACTAAACGCTTATATCTTCTATACACCACCTCTTCCATAGAGGCAAAGTCATCTGGCCCTACCACTGTTTTAATATTAAAGTGTCGATAATCCTTCTTAGATGGTTTGGCATTCTTGAAAACGACACAGGAAGATACGGGGAAAGAACCTTGCAAATTAGAATTATCAAAACATTCGATATGCATTGGAATTTCTTTCAATTGCAGATCTTTTTGCATCGTTTTTAAAATACGCTCAGAAGAGGTTTCTCTCCTAATTTTATTAAGTGCCTCTTTTTTTAATTGTAGTAGGAAGTATTTTACGTTTTTTTCAGATAAATCTAATAACTTCTTTTTATCTCCGATTTTAGGAATCGTAATCGTTATATCTTCTCCCGGTAAATCAATTTCATAAGGCAATACAATCTCCTTAGTAATGCTATTAAATTTTTCTCTTAAACTTAGTACGGCATACCGCAACAAGGTCTCTTCCTCATCATTCAAATTTTTGACCATTTCTAAAGTATAGGTATTCATGATGGCACCATTGATAACCTTTAGAAAATTGACATAAGCAGTAGTTTCATCCGTTGCTATATAGAATACATCTATATCTCTGATAGAAGTGCTTACGACCGTAGATTTACCTTGGTAATCCTCAAAGGCAGTTAATTTTTCTTTTAAAGCTTGTGCTTTTTCAAATTCTAAGTTCTCTGCATGTTTTTGCATCACTTGCTTAAAGTGCTGCTTGACTGCGCCAAAATTTCCTTTGAGTATATTTTTTATCTGATTGATTTTTTCATTATAATTAGCTTCTGTTTCAAAGCCTGCACACGGGCCTTCACAATTACGAATATGGTATTCTAAGCAGACTTTAAATTTTTCCGCCTTAATCTGATCTTCTGCCAAATTAAACGTACAAGTTCTCAACGGAAATAGGGTTTTAATTAATTCTAGAATGATTTTGATTCGAGTTTTAGAAGCATAAGGGCCGAAGTAAGTAGATCCATCTCTAATAATTCGGCGAGTCATAAACACTCTTGGGAAACGTTCTTTTTTGATACAAATATAGGAATAGGATTTCCCATCTTTGAGCATCACATTGTACCGAGGTTGGTACTTTTTGATTAATGTATTTTCGAGTAATAAAGCATCTTGCTCCGTCTCTACTATCGTAAATTCGATATGGTGTGCATTTTTGACCAATGCACGGGTCTTATTCATTTGATGTTTCTTATTACCGAAATAAGAAGCGAGTCGATTCTTTAGAATTTTTGCCTTCCCTACATATAAGATCGTCCCCTCTTCATTAATAAATTTATAGATCCCTGGTTCCTTTGGTAGCGATGCACTTATTTTTTTGTAATCTTCTGTTGTCATTGAGTTAGATCAATGTGAATTTAATGAGAGGCTGTCAAATAAAATTATCAGAACATAAACATAAAATTAAACTTAATTTTTTAACCATATAGATACATAGGCCACATAGAGAATAACACCTATGTGACCTATATATCTATGTGGTTAAAAAAATATCTATTGTGTTCTTTAGTTTTGTCCAACTACTTA
>JALZWC010000115.1 GCA_023300255.1 Saprospiraceae bacterium
TAGAGACGGTTTTCGTTTAAAAATTAACGAAATTTCGTTGTTTCTTAAACGAATTGTGTCTCTACTCTCTGTTCTCTACTCTCTATTCTAAAAAATGTCTAGTAGTGTAGACGGGTAGCTAGTTTTGGGCATAAAAAATTGGTATTCAATTGTCTAGCTCCAGAGGAGCGGCTCTGTTTGTAGAAAAAGGACCAAAAGTCCCCTAAAGGTCTGGAAGACCGACCCCGTTTGTCTTTCTATATTTAACGGAGTCGGTCTTCCAGACCTTGCACTTATCCAAAACTCACGTTACTTAGTAAGTATTTACACAAAAATAAACGTAATATTTTTACCACATAGGTACATAGGTCACATAGAGCATAACACCTATGTGACCTATGTATCTATGTGGTAAAAAAAATCTATTGCGTCCTTTATTTTTGTCCAACTAACTTACTTAGAATATTCGCTCGTTCCAAGTTGAGTTCATTTACTAATTCGTCTATTTCTAATTCCGTTGTATTGTAATTGGTGATACATACTCTAAAGGTCGGCTGACCATTTATTGGATAAACAGACAACCATGATTTTCCTTTTGCCAAAATTGAATTTAAAATTGTTTTGATAAAACGATCCTCCACTTTAAACCGATCATCTGCAAAACAAACAATGGGAAAAGGAGTATCATTTTTCACATTCCAATTATTTTCAATCAATTTTTGCTTCAACATATTTCCTATTCGAGCTTGATGCTCGATAGTTGTTTCGTAGCCCTTCCAACCGTAGAACAAAAGTGATAAATATACTTTGAGTCCGATGAATCGTCTTGACCACTGTATAGAATGAGAAAATGGATCAACTATATCTAATTCTTTGGCCTCTTTGGGCATGTATTCAGTAGTAATCCTAAACGTTTTATCTAATATTTCTTTATGATTAGTCAAAAACATACTTGTCCCCATAGGAACGGACATCCATTTATGAGCATCGAAGGTAATAGAATCGGAATGTTCTATACCTTTTAAATATCTTTTCAAGTTATTACTCAAAATAGCAGCTCCACCCCATGCCGCATCTACGTGCAACCAAATATTGTATTTTTTACAAATTTCATTTACTGCTTCTAAATCGTCAATTGTTCCAGTGCCTGTGGTCCCTGCTGTTGCAACGACCATCAATGGGGATTCCCCATTTGTTAAGCACTCGTTGATGCTTTCTTCTAAAGCAACAATATTCATTTTCAAATTAGAAAGTGTCTGAATCGTTTTTACGGAGCGATAACCTAGTCCTACAATCTTGACTGATTTCTGAACAGAGTGATGTGCTTCTTCCGAACAAAGGATAATAGGCTTTTTATGAATACTGAAAATTCCATCTTCGGCAAAGGCAGGATACTTATGGTTTAATGCTGTAAGTATAGCAGTTAAATTTGCTTCGGCACCACCTGCTGTAAATACGCCATCCGAAGATAACTTAGAGTAACCAAATTTTTCACAAAACGCTTGAATGAGTTTTGCTTCGACTTCGACAGCAAAAGGGGCATGGCTCCAAGCTGCTAATTGTGGATTATAGCTTGCAGTGATAACATCAGCAATTATTCCAGCAAAGTTAGATCGAGGATTAAATAAGCCGAAGTATTTAGGATGTGGTGTGTGTACGGAATAGGTTTCGAGTCCTTCTGTTATCAACCCAATGGCCTCCTCATAATCAATTCCTTCTTCCAAATCGGCTTGATTGATAAAGGCTCTAATCTGAGTAATATCTAAATTTGGTGTGATTTTTAATTCTTTGGTTTGGCTATAGAACTTGTCAATTTTATCAAAAGTAATATCAAACAATCTCTTTCTTTCTTCCGGCTTTAAATCAAAATCCATGTAAAAATTTTAGACGAAATTCAATATTATTTTCTTTTAATCCAATCCGAATCTTGCTGTTTTTTGAGAATTTACTTTGTCTCTTATGTCATAGCCACGAAGACACAAAGGGCTTTTCCTTGTGTCTTTGTGGCAAATTATTACGTTAGGGAGTAGGTAAGAAATAAAGTACCCGTTATGACGTAGGTATTTTTTCTTCTAAAGAAGCTTCAAAATTAAAGCATAGCAGGGCTACGGTTTCATTTTTAAGATTTTTTAGAAGGAAAAAGAACAAGTCAGAATGGGTAGGTTATTTTTTACCTAGTCCCTTAATAAGCCACGAAGACACAAAGCGCTTTTCTTTGTGTCTTTGTGGCAAATTATTATATTAAAGCCCAACATTCTCCACCACCTCTATTCCATATCCACTCAATCCTAACTTCTTATTAGGATTATTAGTCATTAGACGAATTTTGGAAATACCCAAAGCTCTTATTATTTGAGCCCCCGTACCATAATCTTTTCTATTCAAGCCTTCACGTTCCTTTTCTTGATTCGTCTCTGAATCGGTCTTACCTAGACTTTTCACCAATGCTAAGACATTCTTTTCTTTTTCAGAGTGACGCATTAAGATTAATGCCCCTTTACCTTCCTCTGCTATTAAATGAAGTGCCTTTTCAACAGTAGCAGGTTCCTTAGCCAAGGATAAATTAAACATTTCTGTCAATCGATCCACAGAATGCACCCTAACTAAAACGGATTCATCCGCTTCCCAACTTCCTTTCTTGATTGCGAGGTGTACATCACCTGTCGTTTTCTGCTTATAAGTCACGAAATCTAACTCACCGTAACGGGTATCAATAGTAGTTGTAGAAACATGCTCTATTAAACGTTCCACATTCATTCTATAGGCGACTAAATCATCAATAGAAATAATTTTTAATTGATGCTTATGCGCAAGGTCGACCAAGTGAGGTAGTCTAGCCATAGTCCCATCCTCGTTCAAAATCTCTACTAACACTCCCGCAGGGTAAAAGCCAGCCATTTTAGCTAAATCTACTGCTGCTTCGGTATGTCCCAGTCTACGTAATACCCCACCTGCTTTTGCCTTCAACGGAAATATATGTCCAGGTCGAGCAAAATCAGTAGCTTTAATCTTCGGATCGACCATCGCTTTGATACCTGTAGCTCTATCATAAGCAGAAATACCAGTGGAGCAACCCTGCCCTACTAAATCAATAGATACTGTAAATGCAGTTTCATGCAAGGCAGTATTACTATTCACCATCATGTTCAATTGCAACTCCTCTGCTCTTTCCTCTTCTATTGGTGTACAAATCAATCCTCTACCATGTGTCGCCATAAAATTGATAATTTCTGGCGTCACGCAGGATGCTGCACAAACGAAGTCTCCTTCATTCTCTCGATCTTCATCATCTACTACAATAATAACTTCTCCTTTTTTAATTGCTTCAATTGCATCATGAATGGAATCCAATTTTATTGGTAAACCGTTTGGTGTTTTATTCATTACTTAAGTATTACTTTGTTATGCCTTAGAGAAGTGTTCCCTTCTTCAAGATTCCTAGTGATGTTGAAAAAATTAGGTCGAAGGTACAAATTTCGACTATCTATAATAACTACTTGATTGTAAAAATTCTTCTAGAAAGCTATTCGAATTATAGTCTAAATTATTTATTTTCCTACACTTAAGTAGTCGGACAGATTCATTAGCATTTTTTAAGCCTACCTTTTTCCGTCATTTTTCTTTTAAAAATACTTCCGTAGCCCAGCTATCCTGCCTGGCGGCCTGTCTAGCTAGCCAGATAAACCCGACAGGTGCAAGGATTTTTAAAAGAAAACTGACAAAAAAATCTTAGTCTTAAAATTATCTAAATAAATTTGTCCGACTACTTA
>JALZWC010000116.1 GCA_023300255.1 Saprospiraceae bacterium
GATTTTTTCAATTCCTTAGACGAAAAAACCCGCTCGACTGCGCAGCGGGCGAGTCTAGTTCCTAAATTTACCCGTTTAATTAACACGACCTACTTACTTTGGCACTTTTGAATTTTTAATTGGACCACGCTAGTGATCTGATGAAAAAACTATCGCTGACCTTTTCAATCGAATGATTAGCGTGTTCCGATTGGAAGGAACAAAGTACCAAATTAGAATTAGGAATGGTTCAATAATACACGTACAGGGTCAGAGCGATGCTCTTTTCTCCTTTCAAAAGGGCATCGCCTCGGCCCTGTCTGTAGATAATAGCTAAACTTATGTACACGGGTATTAAATTATTTCCTGTTTTGAGGTGATTATTTTGAAACTAGAAGTAGTGGATTTGGCTACTTTACTGATAAGCCTTCTAACTGAAATATCCTTACTAACAAAGATGTTGGAGTGTGTAAAGAATTGGGGGAAAACACATATAATGTTGACGAATTTACCACATAGATACATAGTTCACATAGTATTACTCATCATCATGTAGCTACTAGACTTACAAGACACTAGCCAGATACTTGGATAGTTTTATGAAGTAAGATCCTCTCTAAAAACTATGTGGCCTATGTACCTATGTGGTAAAAAATGTCAACAATCTTATTGTGTTCTTTAGATTTAATATATATGTTCCCCCAATTCTTTACACACTCAAGATGTTGCAAGCATAAATAAAGAGTGTATTGTTATTTATTTAAAAAAATTGCACAGCTAGACTAGCATGTTTTATTATTTTTATATAGCTTTGGGTAAATAAATAAGAAGAAGTATACTATATTTAGTTTTCATATTCTGAGCTTCCCCCATTTAAAATATATTGTATTTCGTTTCCATATTCTGAGCTTCCCCCATTTAAGTCTAATATACTGTTTCTCTTCGAATCAGTTCACTCCCCCCCATTACAGTACTTAAATCAAGATTTCACTACTTTTCCAAGACAGTTAATCTCCATCTTAATAATCAACTATTCACAAAATAGCTTGCATGCTTATGTGCGCTGCTAATGTGATCCCGGTATTTGATTATTCAAATGTATAGTTGATTTCCCATCCGTATTAAGATAATGATTCCTACAAAAGATAATTATTTGGCAATATGCTTAGCGTGTTTAGTGACGGCATATTTAAATAGTTGACCCCTCATAGATCTACCAACACTAGGTCTATTGATCATGTAATCAGTAAATTAAAACAATGAAACAGCACTTTATTTTGTCAAATTTCTTTTTAAAAGGAATATCACTTCAACGAAAGGCTAAATCTTGGTACTTACCAGTACTATTATTTGCTTTCCTATTTTCCACTCAATTAAACGCTCAAGTGAAAATTGGTGGAGATCAGGCTACTATAGATGATGGATCTATACTAGAATTAGAAAGTACCAACAAAGCATTTATCCCTCCTAGGATGAATACTAAACAGAGAGAATCAATTCCGTCTCCTTTACAAGGAGCGATTATTTATAACACTGATTTGGAATGTTTACAAGTAAATAACAGTATCGGTACTTTTCCGTCTTGGGAATGTATTGGCGGAGTGGTCGGACCTGAAGGGCCAGCTGGCCCAAAGGGAGATCAGGGACCAATAGGAGAGACTGGTAAAGGGGCTTCTGGCCCAAGGGGACAACAAGGAGAAACTGGCGAATCAGCTTACCAATTATGGTTGTCCTTAGGTAATACAGGATCAGAGGCAGATTTTATAGCAAGCTTAAGTGGTTCAGGAGGAAATGGAACAGCAGGTCAATCAGCATATGAAATATGGCTATCCCTGGGTAATACAGGATCAGAGGCAGATTTCATAGCAAGTTTACAAGGTTCTGGAGGAAATGGAACAAAAGGCGCAGATGGCCAATCAGCATATGAAATATGGCTATCCTTAGGTAATACGGGATCAGAGGCAGATTTTATAATTAGTCTTAGAGGAACAGCTGGAGAGTCAGCCTACCAATTATGGTTAGCTTTAGGTAATACGGGATCAGAAGCAGATTTTATAGCAAGTTTAGGTGGTTCCGGAGGGAATGGAACTGCTGGACAATCAGCCTATCAAATATGGTTGTCCTTAGGTAATACAGGATCAGAAGCAGATTTTATAGCAAGTTTAAGTGGACTTACAGGTGCAGATGGCCAATCAGCTTATCAGTTATGGTTAGCTTTAGGTAATACAGGATCGGAAGCAGATTTCATTGCGAGTTTAAGTGGTTCAGGAGGAAATGGAACAGCTGGTCAATCAGCATATGAGCTATGGTTATCCTTAGGTAATACAGGATCAGAAGCAGATTTTATAGCAAGCTTACAAGGTTCTGGAGGAAATGGAATAGCAGGTGCAGATGGCCAATCGGCATATGAATTATGGTTAGCATTAGGAAACACAGGATCAGAAGCAGATTTTATAGCAAGTCTACAAGGTGCTGGAGGATTTGGTACAACAGGCCCAGCAGGTGCACAAGGAGAAGCAGGACCAGCGGGCCCAGCAGGTGTGCAAGGAGAAATAGGTGCAACAGGTGTACAAGGAGCAGATGGAGCAGATGGAGCAGCAGGCGAACGAGGCCCAGCAGGCGCAGCAGGCGCTGATGGTATAAACGGAGCAGCAGGCGAACGAGGTCCAGCAGGCGCAGCAGGCGCTGATGGTATAAACGGAGCAGCAGGC
>JALZWC010000117.1 GCA_023300255.1 Saprospiraceae bacterium
TATGGAGATGTAACAGGTGGTATCATTTCTATTACGACGAAAGGCCCTTCTCAAAGTTTTTCAGCAGGCGCAGAGGCAGAAACCTCTAAAGGTTTAGATCCATTCAATCAGAACTTGGTCGGCTTAAATTTGAGTGGCCCTATATTTAAGAATAAAGAAACAGGTCAATCTATTCTAGGGTATCGGGTTTCTGGTAGATATACTTATCAAGAGGATGATAGCCCAACGGCCATTCCTGTTTTTATGGCCAATGCGGATAAGGTAGCAGAAATAGAAGCGAATCCGATCACCTTTATAAACGGGAATAGAGTTTTATCAGCAGAATTATTGACAGATGCTGATGTAAATGAATTGGATGCTCGCCCTTTTGAAGCTAGTGAGGCGGTGACCTTATCGGCTAAGTTAGAGGCTCGATTGGGCAAAACAGTTGACTTAGCATTTACAGGTACTTATGCAGGTAGCGAAAATCAATTTACGCCGTCTTCTGGTATCAATGGAACTAGTATTGATGATTGGCGCTTATTAAATGCGCACCACAATCCTTTTAATAATAATAATACTTATCGGGGAATATTTAGATTTAGACAAAGACTAGGTGGTAATACCGATAAAGAAAGTGGGAGTTCTTTAATTAGAAATATTACTTACTCGCTTCAGTTTGGTTATGAAAAAAGAACGAGCGATCAGAAGGATACTCGACATGGAGATAATTTATTTGATTATGGATATGTAGGAGATTTTGATTATACTTGGAATCCTGCATTTGAATTTAATGTCAATCAAGGAACGCCTATTCCAGGCGCACCAGTTAGATTCGGGCAAGTAGATTACTCGCGAACCTTTAATGGCTATACGCCTGTAAGTGCAACACATCCAAACTCAGGATTGGCGGCAACTAATGGAATAGATACAGAAGACTTTATTATAGAAAATGGATTGTTTGGATACATTGGCGGACCATTTGAAGAAGCATGGGGTATACATAAAAATGCAAATGCCATTTATAATATAAACTTCAGATCGGACGCTGATATTTATACCTTTAATGCCAATAGTTCTTTTGAATTTCTACCGGGCGGTTCAGAGAAAGGAAGACATACCATAGAATTTGGAGTGGGCTATGAACAACGGGTGGAAAGAAGCTATCTTATTCAACCTCGACGATTATGGGACTTAGCAAGACTACAAGCTAATCGACATATTTTGGGTGTAGATACTTCCTTAGTGATTGGAGATACTTTGATTAATGTACCTGGAATTGGAGAATTAAACGTAGATATATATGGTACTCAGGTTGCAACAGATGGTTTTGACGACAATCAATTTTTTAGAAGAGTGAGAGAAGTTGCAGGAATAGGGATTAATGAATATATAAATGTTGATGGTATCTCCCCCGATCAATTGTCATTGGGACTGTTTTCAGCACAAGAGCTACATGGCACAAGAGGTATTATAAATTATCAAGGCTATGATTATTTAGGGAATAAACTAACATCGGATATTACCTTCGAAGATTTTTTCCGAGCACGAGATGCTGATGGCGTTAGAACCTTTCCTATCGCTCCAGCCCAACCCGTATATGCTTCTGCTTATATCCAAGATAAATTTACTTTCCGAGATATTATTTTTAGAGTAGGGATTAGAGTCGATAGATATGATGCCAATCGAAAAGTACTGAAAGATCCTTTCTCTTTATATGAGATCATGAATGCTAGAGATTTCTATGCTTCTACAGGACAAGAACAGCCAGCAGGTGTAGGAGATGATTTTAAAGTGTATTTAGAAAGTGCAGGATCAAATGCCGTCAAGGCATTTAGAGAAGATGAACAATGGTATTTTGCCAATGGAAATCCAGCCAATGATGGTAATGTCATTTTTGGTGGAGGCGTAATAAATCCAAAATTAGTGAATGAAGATGCCGATATTCAATCACCAGATTTTGATGTAAATTCTTCCTTTGAAGATTATGAGCCAGAGATCAGTGTGATGCCTCGCTTGTCTTTCTCCTTTCCTATATCAGATGAGGCGAACTTCTTTGCGCATTATGATGTGTTGGTACAGCGACCACAGGAAAGAACAAATGCTACGGCATTAGATTATTTATATTTCTTAGATCCCAATCGTACACCTTCTAATAATCCGAATCTAAGACCCGAAAAGACGATTGATTATGAAGTTGGGTTTCAACAAAAAATCAGTAATTCATCGGCTTTAAAAATTACCGCTTATTATAGAGAGTTACGAGATATGATACAGTCTCGAACTTATTTGTTTGTGCCAGTATTAGGACAATATAGTTCCTTTGATAATCAAGATTTTGGAACGGTTAAAGGCTTTTCTTTTACCTATGATTTAAGACGAACAAGAAATATTCAATTGCAAGCTAATTATACCTTACAGTTTGCGGATGGAACAGGGTCAGATGCCCTCTCTCAGGGTAACCTAACACAAAATGGGAATCTCAGAACCTTATTTCCATTAAATTTTGATGAACGACACCGCTTTAATGCAGTCTTAGATTATCGCTTCAATGGAGGTAACAAATATGATGGTCCTAGACTATTTGGTAAAGATATTTTTGCGGATGCAGGCATAAATCTTCAAACAACAGCCGTATCAGGAAGACCTTTTACGAGCAAAAGTGTACCTAGACAATTTGGTGGAGATGGAACCGTAGGTGCAATTAATGGTGCCCGCTTACCGTGGAATTTCACCATGAATATGAGAGCCGATAAGAATTTCGAAATCTCTGCACCTAATGCACAAAGCAAATTGTTTTTAAATGTATACGTGCGGGTTCAGAATTTGCTAGATGCTAGAAATTTGTTAGATGTATACTCTGCTACAGGTTCCCCAGAAAACGATGGATTTTTAGCTTCTTCCGATGGAGTGGCAAGGGTTCGAAACTTGGAAGGATCTGGAAGAGATACGGAAGCTTTTTTAGCGGCTTACTCTTGGGCTTTAGCCAATCCAGATTTTTATACGTTACCTAGAAGAATTTATATCGGTGCCATTGTGCAGTTTTGATATGCCTTACAGGACATAATAGCTTTTTTTAACCACATAGGTACATAGGTCACATAGGTGTTATTCTCTATGTGATCTATATACCTATGTGGTTAAAATATTACGTTTAATATTGTTCGATTA
>JALZWC010000118.1 GCA_023300255.1 Saprospiraceae bacterium
AAGTCTATGATAGTCTTATTTTTATTTAGCGTATTAATTGTCATGCGATTTATTTGATTGCCAACGATAGGCAAAATAGGAATAGATCAAACCTCCTATTATCCATATTATAAAATAGGTAAGTACATTTCTTCCAGTAAATGCTATTTCTTTTGTTCCAAACATAAAAGCTGAATTCGCAATAAACATCAAAAAACCAAATACGACGCCATGCTTTTTCCAGTTGTCTTTTGTATAATTGAACATTAGGCTTTTAATTACTTAAGTATCGTCTGCGCTATATAAGGTCTGGAAGGAGGTAGTCTTAACTCTTGTTTAGCTGGATCTATAATTAAATCCATACCTTCTAATGGAATTGCTCCTAATAAAACTTCCGTTGCACCAGGTGCAACAAGGGCATCTACTGTGGTTCTCCGTGTTTTAAACCTCACTTCAATTGGTCCTACTACCTCTAATTTTACTTGACTACCATCTGCAAGAATTGCCAGTTCCTTTCTTTTACTCTTTAAAGCTAATTGTTCTTTTATCTCTTCATTTATAACGAGCATGTAAGCCCCACTATCGACTAGAGCCGTTACTTTTACGCTTCTAACTTTTTTTGCTTTTAAATAACCTTCTTCTACCAAAGCGAGGTCATTGCCTCTAACTAATTCAATTTCTGTTCTAACTAAACCCATAGCTGTTTTGTTTAGATTGTGAATATCAATTACATGTTTATTTTTTTATTACTTAAGTATCGTCTGTGCTATATAAGGTCTGGAAGGCGGTAGTCTTAATTCTTGTTTAGCTGGATCAATAATTACATCCATACCTTCTAAAGGAATGGCGCCTAATAATACTTCTCCATTTCCTGGTATCACTAAAGCGTCTACCGTTGTCCTTCTCGTTTTAAATCGAATTTCAATTGGACCTACTACTTCTAGTTCCTTCTCACTTCCATCCGCAAGTAATGCCGTTTCTTTTCCTAAAACTTCTAACCCTAGTTGACGTTTGACATTTTCATTAATTACTAGCATATATGCGCCTGTGTCGACTAATGCTGTCACATGTAGTCGCTTGACTTCTTCTTCTTTGATTTGTCCTTTTCTTGCCAGTATCAAATCCACACTACTAATTAATTCAATTTCTGTTCTAACTAAACCCATAGCTGTTTTTGTTTAAATTATTAAAATTGTTTTATCCGCCATTACTATTAATCGTTTACTTTAAAAGAACAACGGATAAAACACAATTGTCTCTTAACTTTTCTTCAACTTAGCATCTACCAAATCCGCTATTTTCAATCGTACAGGATCCAATGGGAAATTCAATAATACTTCTCCTAAAAAAGCAAATTGCAAAGTTGCCTTCGCTTGTTCTTTAGTTAAACCTCTTGTCCGCAAGTAGTAAATAGAATCATTATCCAATTGACCAATAGTCGCACCGTGGCTACATTTTACATCATCTGCAAAAATTTCCAATTGCGGCTTTGAATCCATTATAGCAGTATCTGTTAATACTAAGCTACTATTTTGTTGATACGCATTTGTCTTTTGCGCATCTGGTTGCACCGTTACTTTTCCATTAAATACCCCTCTTGAACTATCGTCCAATATACCTTTATACAATTGGTTACTTTCACAATGTGGATGAGCATGATCTAGGAAAGATTGATTGTCAATATGTTGACTTCCTCCACCTAGATAAATACCATACATATTCGTATTCGTTCCAGAAGATTGTAAGTGGGAACTTAAATTGTTCCGTACAATTTTACCACCTAAATCTGCTACATAAGAAGAGTAGACACTATCTCTATCTTGGCTAACAATGGTATTGTTAATTTGATTCCCGTTTGCACTTTCGTTTTGTAGTTTATAATGCTTGACATTTGCATTTGCTTTTACTACAAAACGGCTTACTGGGTTATGAAAATAGGCGCCTTCTTTAACAGCATTAAATGTTTCGATTACACTAACCTCCGCACTTGCTTCTGCTAATACTGCTAATTGAGGATTTACGATAAACTCCTCCCCTTCTGCTACGACAATATGAGAAATATGAATAGGCTTATCTACAATCGTATTTTTTGCAACATAGATAAATAAACCATTCTCTACAAAGGCACCGTTTAAATCTACAAATGCATTTCGCCCTAAATCACTATTCGCAACACTATCTAAAAGTGCCGAAGCTTCTGCATGTGCGTATACCTCTTTGTAATCGCCAATGATTAATCCCTTCTGCGTAGTGCCAACATTCGATAACTGATGATTGTATCGACCATTGACTAAGACTAAACGATAAACATCTAGATCCTCAAAGCTAGTAGCTTTTACCAAGTCCTCGTTGATCGTAGCTTGAGGTGCTTGTGCATAAGCTACTTTCGCAATTCTATCGACTCTAGTATATTTATAATCTTCTGCTTTTCTTTCTGGGAAACCAGTCTTTTCTAAGTTCGCCATCGCCTGACGTCGCAACTGATGTAGTGGTTGTCCTTTTTGTCCGTTCAACTGTTGCTCGTTCAAATTAAACAATTGCTTATATCGTTCTACGGTAGCGTCTATTTTATTTTCGACAGCTGTTGCCATTTTAATTTTAATTGAGAATTTTAAAAATAGGTAATAGGTGAAAAGTAATAGGTAATAGGTAAGAAGTAATAGGTAAATGCTCGCACTTATTACCTATTACTTTTTACCTATTACTTACTAAACTCCAACAGCATCCGCTTCTTCTTTGATCCAATCATATCCTCTTGCTTCTAATTCTA
>JALZWC010000119.1 GCA_023300255.1 Saprospiraceae bacterium
AAAAAAGAACCGTAGCCCAGCTATGCTTAATTTTTTAGCATTCCTTAGAAGAAAAAATGTCTAGCTTAAAACGACCAATTTATTCTTACACTTTGCCTTGAAAAAGAGCCTACTTTTTCACAGCAGCGCTCTTCTCTAAATATACCTCTATATCCTTACTTTGTTTTTGTTGAATGTCTACTGGTAATTCTAATTTTTTTCTATTTTTTAAATCTATTACAATAGCTTGGTTATCACTTGCACTTCTTAATATCAAATACTCTTTATTTTGTTTTTTTGACAATACTTCCTTTTGTAACAAAATAGGCTGTTTAAATATTGGATTGATTTCAAAGCGATCTTCCTCCCAGTTGTAAGTAGGAATGATAGCTTGCATTTTATCTCCTGAGGCAATTAGGAACAGACTATGATATAACGTTTCATTGACTTTATATTCGACATGGGGTAAGACGGCAAAAGGAGTACTGGAAGAATTTAATTGGAATACAAAAACTCCTTGATCTTGGGCATACCCAATAATAAAATTTTCCCATATTTCTAATCGTTGGATTTGATTAGATTGGGCATCTACCGCTAGCCTTGGTGTTTTAAATATGGGGCGAAGAGGAGGTAACAGTTTTTTGTTGTCTAAGTTTAAGCAATAAAAATGATCTATCCCTTTAATCGCAATAATATTACTATTCTTATTATAATTGATATCTGCAAGATGGTAAGGAAAATCAGGACTCTTATTGATAGGTAGTACTAGTCGCAAAGCCTGCTCGCAGTTGGTCGTATTGTACAAAGATAAAATTCTGTGACTATCTCCTAGTTGCAAGTCTTTTGTAGTAGTATCAGAACTAATACAGGCGATTAATGATTGATCCCGTAACCATAGCTGATTGTGATTCAATACTTTTCCTGGAATTTTACAAGTAGGTTTATGGAGTGGAGCATTCAAGCTTTTTAGAGACTTTGAAGTAGTTGCAGGAGAAACAGGAATAGAAATGCTAGTGGTTGTAGAAGAAGGTTTACAAGCTCCTAAAAACAATACAGTTAAAAATAATAAAAACCTTATCATAGGCCATTTAAAATGGGAGAGAAGGGCAAAACTATTGCTATGCCCTTCTTTCTCTCAAGAATTTTAATCTAAATTATTTGGGTCTGATAATATTTATTTTACCATCATCACCATATAATTCTTTAGATTTTTTGTTGTAAGCTCTTGCGGCTTCTTCGGGGGTGTCATACATTCCTATATGAACGGATTTTCGATTGACTGAGATAACAGCACGGTAGCGATTATTTTCTTTATAAACGCCAGTGTACCCAACTTTACTACTTGTTTTTCGTTGTCTACTTGCTACAGATCGACTACGCCAAACTAAGTTCTCTAATCGACAATCTAGTTTGTTACCATTTAAGGCACCAACTAGGTTTTTGGTTTTAGATTCATTGTCCTTTAAAAAGCGTTCAGCAATTAAACGATGTAAGTACAATGTTTCTGTTTTGTAACCGCCTTCCGCTTTTTTCCAAGTTTTTTGAAAGACGGCACAGCCACTTGAATGTTTACGCAGATTGTTAACAAAATCCACCTTTGCAAGGTAGGGATCTGCTGTCAATGATTCGTAGACGTGATCGTCTAGTAATACATTTTCATCTGCATTTTTTAATTTAATTTTGTATAACACTTTCTCTGTTTGAAGATTGTAAATAAAGAATTCCCCGATACCTGATGAATGGATCGGTTCGTTCAAAAATAATTTTTTTTGGATTCACTTTAGCATAGAAGAGGGGGTAGCTGTCGAACTGCAATTCTAAGCTTTTGTGCTAATTGATGCTAACGAAATTAGCAATAATGATTTTTTAATTTACTCTCTTTAAAAATGAAGTGTTAGATTTTTAGAATCGCAGAAAATGTAGATGTTTTTAACAAACAAGACATTTCTATTACAAAGTTATAGCTTTACTAAACAAATACAAGTATAATGTTTTTTAAGATTTAAAAAAAACATAATCCTTGTAAATTGAAATTAAAACCTTAATTCACCTCTTTTGAAGCTCTTTTGACCCTTAAAGTAATTAAAACAAAATAATTACGTAAATGTTTATGCCATTTGAAAATATTATTTATTTCTTAAACGAAGATTCATATGGTGTTAAGATTCAAATTAGGCATATTGAAATTCTTTAAACTCCGCTAAATTATGTTATTTAATAATATTTATATAAAAAGATGTTTTGATTTAGCCCGCCTTGGAAGTGGTAAGGTCAGTCCTAATCCACTGGTTGGTGCAGTGATCGTCTATAAGGATAAAATAATAGGGGAAGGGTATCATGCTTACTTTGGTGGACCACATGCGGAGGTAAATGCAATAGCTTCTGTAAAGGACAAAGAACTATTGAGTAAGTCTACTATTTATGTCTCTTTAGAGCCCTGCCATCATCATGGGAAAACGCCACCTTGTGTAGATGCATTGTTACGGCATAGGTTTATGAACGTAGTAATTAGTGTAACAGACCCCAATCCTAAGGTGATGGGCAAGAGTATTGAGAAGTTAAAAGCACATAAAGTCATTGTCAAAACCCATGTATTAGAGGACAAAGGAAAACAAGTTACGAGTTTTTTCTTGACTACCTTTTTAAAGAAAAGACCTTATATTATTCTTAAATATGCGAAGTCTTCTAATAACATGATCGGTGTCTCTGATCGACAAATTTGGATTACAAATCCTTATGCTAAACGATTGGTACATAAATGGAGGGGGGACGTAAGCGCTATTATGGTAGGTACAAACACGGCTTTGATTGATAATCCTCAGTTAAACAATCGATTATATTTTGGCACTTCACCACTTCGAATTGTGCTAGACCGTCGACTTAAACTGAGTACTACCTCAAACTTGCTTAGCGATGGACTACCAAGTCTTCTTGTTACCGAACAAGTAAAATTTCCAGCTAATAATGCTAATTGCGAATACCTTAGTCTTCCATTCGATGATAATTTACTGGATAATATTTTATCCAATCTTCATGATAAAGGACTTGATTCCTTGATCGTTGAGGGGGGGGCAGGGCTATTAAATAGTTTTATCGAGAAAGATTTATGGGATGAGGCACGTGTCTTTACAGGAAATAATCCTATTATAGGGAAGAATGCTATTCCTGCTCCCGTCTTAGGAGGAAATTTAGTGCAGACTTTACAACTAGGAAATAATCATTTGGAGCAAATTTTTAATTCCTGATTTCTAAGTAGTAAGTTAGGCAAAAAGTGAGAATAAATTGGTCGTTTTAAGCTAGTCATTTTTTACTCTAAGATGAAGGAGTGTAAGCTCCTGAACCGCAAAGCGGATGGGC
>JALZWC010000120.1 GCA_023300255.1 Saprospiraceae bacterium
GCCCATCCGCTTTGCGGTTCAGGAGCTTACACTCCTTCATCTTAGAGTAAAAAATGACTAGCTTAAAACGACCAATTTATTCTCACTTTTTGCCTTATGCTTTATAACCTAGTTGAATGGGCTTGAAGAGTGGTTATGGGTAAATTGAAAGTATACAAAACTAATAAAAATAGTTTATTTTTTAACAAAAGATGAACAAAAAAACATATTTTTGTTGAATTTTAAATTAATATTTAAAGCGAGTTGCGAGAGAAAAAGGTCACTAATTAAGCATCATCAGATTATCAAAAAATTAAAATTTGGGAAGAAAAGCGTTAGAGAAAATTAGAAAAATACCAACTGATAAAATCAATCAATGGTTAAAATTATTATTAGTAAAACTACAAACTGTAGAATTAGCTAATTTGACCATTGATGATTTGGCTAAATTATCAGGGAAAAGTAAAGGGACTATCTATAAATACTTTGAGAGCAAGGAGGAAGTTGTTTTGGCTGCTTGCCAAACTAGAGTAGAAGTTGTAACTAAGATTATACTGAATATTCACCAAGACACCTCTACACCAGTTGAAGTAAGATATAGACAGCTATTAGAAGAATTTTCGGCGAGATTATCTGATATTACTATTTCCTTTTTTTATGATATTCAACTGTACTATCCGACTTCATGGAATGCCATAAATGGGGTTAGTGATGTGTTTGTTACCTTATTAGAAGACTTGTATCAACAAGGTATAGATAAAGGTTTGTTTAGACCTATATCTATTGAATTACTAAAAACTTTAGATAGGTTCTTTGTTACCCAAGTTATAACAAATCAAGCTATATTTAAAGACCCTAATTATACTTTGAATTATTTGGTGAGAGACTATTTACAGTTGAGACTGGAGGGATTAAATAAATGATATTTAGAGTAGAGACCAGAGAGCATTTTACTGAGAGAATATAGATTTACAACCAAAGTAGCTAATTAATGGAGAACCGTAGTTAATATCATTGCCTATGCTACCGTAGAAAAAACAAATCAATTTCCGGAAATAGTAGGAACAGTAAGAGGAATCAAGTTGACCTCTACAAGAAAAGTGCAAGTTGCAGTATTGTTGTTTACATCCGTTACAGTAACCGTAATGGTATAGACATCCGTGATTAAACTAGTACCTAGTATTGGTGATTGAGTAAAGGTATAAATGCTTTGATCTGTACAAGCATCTATCAGGTTCACATCATCTGTATAATCATCCAAGATTATTTCACAACCTTTTTCTGTTAGAATTTGATTAGAAGGACAAACTATAATTGGTGGCATATCATCACAGCTGTCGTTAGGATCACCACCATTGGTACATTCGGTTATGTTATCAATGCCTCCATTGTCACAATCATCACTGGCAAGTGGAGACATCGGATTAGCAATAACATAATTACAAAAACTGCTAGGATCGGTCGTTAGAAGTACACAGGTAAAACAAGCATTAAAGCTACTATCTCTGTAAGCAATATTTGTAGGAATAGGGCAAGTACCACTAATACCAGTAGTTAATAAACCATTGCCATCAACTGTTCCTGCGATATAGGTGTCTTCACTTGTTCCTAAGTGATTAACACCTGCTTCTGTATTATCTGCACAACCATCCCCATCACTATCCAGATCTAAATAATCTGGAAGCCCATCCATATCGGTGTCAATTGGTGCAGCACCACAAGCCGTACTTACGAGACCGTCTGGACAACCGTTCATATCACTGTCGGGATAAACTGCAGTGCCATCACTGTCTAACATACAATCTTCTAAGGCAAGAGTATTGTCTCCGCATGCTTCGATTACATCAGGAATACCATCATTATCAGAATCTAAATCCAAATAATCTTCAACTCCATCATTGTCTGTATCAAGTCCTTCAAAGAAAAAAAGATTGGCAATACTTGCTCCTCTAGATCCTGTACTTATTCCTTGCGTACCCGTTACCCCATATGTAAATCCTAAAGAAGATATGTCGCTATAGATAACCTTTATAAAATGGTCTTCATCAGTCGCCGCTACATTTATTTCATCCAACCAATCAGTAGTGGAACCATTCAATGTTTTAGAAACGCCATAGTTGGTATATCCTGATAGCCCACCTCCATTTTCATAATTTTGTAAACTTAAAGAACTCCCGAGTATAACGGCTGGACTTCCTGGTAAACCTATCATTTCGGTAAAATCTCTATTGATTTGGGAATCAATATCTTGAAAGATTATTTCCACTCCGTCTAGCTGGTAAGGCGTGCTTGTTCCACTCTCTACGAACACAATGGCAACTTCGAATAAATCATCCGCACTAGCATTATAAGGAGTTAATGAAAGAGAGCCATTAGTTGGATTATAGGTGACACCAGAAGTGATATTACTAATAGTCATTTGTAAATCAACAGATACCCCTGAGGTAGTTAATACATTGGAAATGAGTAGGACATCTCCATTAGCAATAGCTGTTGTGCTAGTAATGGAAACGCCATTAAGGGTGGTGGGTTGACCGCTAATACTTACTTGTTCCGATACTCTTTCATATTGATCTAAGATTCCGTCATTATCATCATCTATATCCACATAATTTGGAATTCCATCATTGTCTGTGTCTAGACCTACTGTGGGGCAATTTTCTGGTATAGTGCAGTCCTCTAAATATTGTACAATACAAATGGTATCGCTACATGTCGGATCAATGATACCCACTAGACAAACACTATCCAATCCATTCGAGACGGAACTAGTACTCCAATCTACATAGACGAGTGTATCGCCAGTTTGTACGTTAAGGGTAGCACCATTATTTGTAAACCAATTGTAGGAAGTAAGAGTTGGTTGCGAATTAATGAATAAGGTATCGGGTACATTTAAACAGATAGTATCTACTCCTATAGCACATTGACTTCTACCGATTTTTGATACAAGTACTATTATTAATGCTAGAAAAATTATCTTTTTCATAGTTATTCACGTGAAAATAGGTAACCTTTTTTTCTAAAGAATTTCAATAGATGTTACAGTATATTTAGATTACTTGATAGACTAGATGAAGTGATTAGACAGTACAAAGGGCCTAGCTTCTAAACATTTACCTTTAGTTTTTAGTTGATTCTCAATCGGATTGATCTATGGTGAGATTAAAAAAATGACCTATTCTTTTATAAAAAGCAAGATTCATACCGTTTTAATATTGCTTTATGTAAATATATCTTATGAAGTTACTTAACATAGTATGTTCTAATAAGTTTTAAGTGCGTGATTAGAGGGACGAGAGTCATTTTTCTATAGATTAATAAATATTATCTACATCAAACATTAATTATTTTTTCTCAAAAATAGATCTAAAACCAATAGTAACTAAAACCTCTGGTCTGAGTAGGTATGCGTTAAGGCTACTTAAACTAGAGATCTAAGTAACGGCAAAACAATAACTTGAACATCTGGACGGTGTCCGCTCAATAAGTACTAGTAGGGCAGACGTAACACAACTCTCTGAGTTGTGCATGTCTAGCTTGTGCACAACTCAGAGAGTTGTGTTACAGCCATGTACACCAGTGGGAATTGAGCGGATACTCTGGACGGTTTCTTTTGTTCCTATTTTTCCTTTAATAGCCCTCTGGTCAGAAAATAAAACAACATGCTATGCCTAGAAAAATATCCCCCAAAGAACTTCGTCCTCATCCTAGTAGACGATGCCGCCCTATAGGATTAGGACCTGAAAATAAAAGGAGTTTGAGCAAGGAACGTAATAATTTTTATAATTTAGGTTTTAAAACCTAAATAATTATAATTTTCAATTCCAGAATACTATATTTGCCTTGACTGATATAACATTGCCTCCAACACTTGTCAATCAAAGCAAAAATGAAGAAAAAGATATTCCTCACCATTGGCATCCTAGCCCTAATAGCCCTAGCTGGCAGAGTCTGGTTTCACTACAACTGGCATCGAATGCCCGGCATCATGGCAAATATTAAATACCCAACAGGTCCGAATCAACCTGTAATTTGGCAAGATGGACCGACGAATAGAACATCCGAAAAACCAAATGTCATCGTGATTTTGGTAGACGACATGGGCTTTAATGAAGTGAGTTCTTATGGAGGTGGGATGGGGAATGGACAATTTAAAACACCCAATATTGACCAATTGGCAGCAGATGGGGTCTTGTGTAAAAATGGCTATGCGACCACCGCTGTTTGTGCCGCCTCTAGAGCCTCTTTGCTAACGGGGCGATATTCCACGCGCTTTGGTTTTGAATTTACGCCTACCAGCAAAGGTTTTGGAAAATTGCTTGCAGAGATGAATGAAGGTAATGACCCACCACTTATTTATGATACAGCTGTGGACGAAAGGCTACCCCCTACAACTGAAATGGGGCTGCCCCCTTCCGAATTAATATTACCAGAGTTATTAAAACCACAAGGCTATCATTCCGTCCATATTGGCAAATGGCATTTGGGGGCTACGGAAAAATTTAAACCAACCAATCAAGGTTTTGATGAAAGTTTATGGTTAGAATCGGGTGGATTTTTCTTATCTGAAGACGATCCAAATGTAGTCAATGCAAAATTACCTTTTGACCCGATTGATAAATTTTTATGGGCCAATTTGCCATTTGCTGTTCGGCATAATGATAGTGATCGATTTGAACCAGATGGACACATGACCGATTATTTTACGGATAATGCCGTCAAGGTAATTGAAAAAAACAAAAACCAACCTTTCTTTTTATACTTAGCATATTGGGCAGTACACACCCCTTTGCAAGCCTTGAAATCGGATTACGATAAATTGGACTACATTGACGACCACGTAGAAAGAGTGCAAGCGGCTATGGTAATGACCGTGGATAGGGGAGTGGGAAAAATCCGACAAGCGCTAAAAGATAATGGCATTGCGGACAATACGATTATCATTTTTACTTGCGATAATGGTGCGCCTCATTATGTCGGTTTGCCAGATGTCAATAAACCTTACAGAGGTTGGAAATTGTCTTTATTTGAAGGCGGCATTCATGTACCGTTTATCGTCAATTATCCCGACAGTATTCCTGCTGGACAGGTGTATGATGGACGAGTTTCTAACATTGACATTTTTGCGACGGCTGGTGCATTGGCAGGTGCTACTTTACCAACAGACCGAAAAATGGATGGTACTAATATGTTACCTTATTTAATGGGGGCAAAAGCAGGCGTTCCAAGTCGTCCATTATTTACTAAGAATGGCACTTTTTCTCAAATCATACAAAACGATTGGAAATTACTTTGGGATCAACAGCAACAAAAGAAATGGCTTTTTGACCTAAAAAATGACCCGACCGAGCAAAATAATTTAATTGACCAAAACGCTCAAAAAACGAACGAATTGAATACTTTATTAACTTCTTTTTTAGCCGAACAAGCCAAACCGCTTTGGGAAGCTGCATTGTCTTCGCCAGTCCATATTGATAAGCATTTGAATGAGCCGAAGACGAAGGAGGATGAGTTTTCCTATTGGTTGAATTAGGGGTGATTGTTTGATTGCTAGATTGTTTGATTGTTTTGTGTAACTTAGTCCAACAATCACACAATTCGACAATCAAAGAATCATGATCTATGAGTGACAAAAAGTATTTAAAACTAAGCGATATTGATGCTTACATCTGGTCTTTTCATTTATCCAATTATATTTGGGAAATCGTGATAAAATGGGATTGGTTTGCTAAAAAAACAGTAGGTAGTCAATTCGTTACCGCAGTTGATAGTATTTCTGCAAATGTAGCTGAAGGATTTGGTCGTTACCATAAAAAAGATAAGATAAAATTTTACAGGTACAGTCAAGGTTCTTTAAAGGAATGTTTCGATTGGAATGAAAAATCGAAAAGAAGAAAATTAATAACGGAAGAGGAATATAA
Organism: Saprospiraceae bacterium; assembly: GCA_023300255.1. Lineage (GTDB taxonomy): Bacteria > Bacteroidota > Bacteroidia > Chitinophagales > Saprospiraceae > JAFMDF01. The sequence continues at coordinate 5,904 of JALZWC010000120.1, forward strand.
TCATATTTTGAGTGAATTAAAACGAATAGACCCTGCTATAAATCGTTTGATAAAATTCACTAATGACAAATTAAAATTTTAGAGATTGTTTGATTGCTAGATGACTTGATTGTTTTGTCAACGTCTGGTAAACAATCATTTCAATGCATTTAACCAATCAAGTATTAGTCCCCAAAGAAAACTTCGTAGATTTTTTTAAAATTATTCTTAGCAAACGCCTCTGTGTATACTGAATTTATTAAAGTTCAAAGACCAAATGGCAGAACAGGTGAAGAAGTCTATAATACTTACTCCAAACACGTTACCCCGCTTTTAGAAAAAATGGGTGGTAAAACCATTTGGGCAGGATTTGTTTTTGGAGTATGGAGGTTTGATTGCTACGGAGACGATTGGGTGATGGTTAGATTGCTAGATGGCTTGATTGTTTTGTCAACGTCTGGTAAACAATCAAACAATCAAACAATCATCTAGCAATCTAACTAATCCATTGTTTTTAAAACCCCTAACTATGCTCAAATTTTGGCACAAAATAATTAAGATAGAAAATCATTCCTAGATAGGTTATAATCAAAGTAGGTACATTCGAATTGAATCCCATATCAAACTCAGGAATGCCAAATAATTCTCTAAATGAAGTCGTCGCAATACTTAGCATAAAGAGAATGCCAAAAACAAATAATCCTATAATGGAGGCTTTGTTTTTGGAAGTTCGTTGAATGCCATTTTTAGCTTCTTGCCCGAAATAATACCAAAGAACTCCAACCGTAAAAGCAGCTTCAATTCCTACCGCAAGAAAAGGATTGGTCGCATAATTACCTAATCCTATATGCTGTGATTCTGCGCCAAAAATATGATGTGGATGACCAGAAAATAAATCCAAAACAAAATGTCCAATAACCAAAGCGGCACCTAACAAACCAACGGTCGTATTTTTAAATAGCATTTTTCCTACTAAAAAAATAATTAGCACCCAGCATATTTGAGGGAGTAAATCATGGCTATAAAGCATATCAACGGCTAAATTATTCAAGGTAGTATCGAATACATCACTAGGTCCAGTTGGTTCTAAACCTAAATAATGAAAGGTAAACCATAATAAATCCTGTAATTGGGAGACAATCAAGAAGTATAATAAAGTTCCTTTTGGGAATTTTTGGTGTGCTACTAAAGCGGTAGAGAAGTGTCCTGCTAACATAATTTTTAGAATTTGAAATTATTTTATATTTTTACTTTAAAATTTAAAGCAAATATACAAATTACTTTAAATTTTAAAGTAATAATTCATAAAAAAATATGATAAAAAAATTTCGTTCTTCCTGCGCCATCGCTTCTGCATTAGATTTAATAGGAGATAAATGGTCATTGCTCCTTATTAGAGATATGTTATTAAATAAAAAGAAATCCTTTAAAGAGTTGGCTGCATCTGAAGAAGGGATAGCCACTAATTTGTTATCAACAAGATTAAAGTTATTGGAATCTCTAGAAGTAATTACCAAAAGAAAACTGCCTACTAACAAAAAAGAAAATATTTATTTGCTAACGGATAAAGGGATGGATTTAGCTCCTATAATTCTGGAAATTGTTGTTTGGAGTGATAAATATGTGAGAGCCTATAATACGGAAATGAATGCTTATGAAAATGCTAATTTAAACAAATCGCAATATATTGCTACTGTTCAAAAGGAATATAGAGCATTCGTTCATCAAATTATTTAGAGATAGTGACTTCGGGATTTGTACTAACCGATTAGATACGAAAGTATAATACCATCAATTGTTAACTTCAAGCCGGCTATTTTGAAGCTCAATATTGTTGTTGTTAGCACGATTTTTCTGACTCCTAATTCCACTTTTGCAGGAGGAAATTTTATTCTGAAAAGAGTTCTTTTGGAATAAAATTTGCTGGACACAAGTAACCGCCCAGCAAAAAGCCCACTTGTCTTATCCAGCAATTTCCTATTGTTGGATAAATTTAATTCTGCCATGCAAAAGTTGAGTCCTAATTTCTTATTAATTTTTCTCTACCGCATACTTTTGTAGGATAGAGAAGAAATCTATTTAAAACTGAAAATTCAACATATTACATTTTTGCTAAAATCCAACAAAATAAATTTGGAATACTTCCAAAATTAATGCGCATTATATTTTTTAAAGGAGATCGTGTTAGTATTTGCTGTCTATTGACACTGTCGATATTTTGCATGATTAGAAGATCTAGATCACGACTTAAAAATAAGTATGCTAACTTAATTCATAACGTTTAACTTCTATTAGGAAATTATATGAAACGTATAATCTTGCCATTATTTTTTTCAGCAAGCGCTTTGCTTGTAAGTAATCTCACTGTTGCGGATAATTTTTCTTCGGTTGAAAAGAAAATCAAATCGGCTATGGCAGCTGATGTGCGCAGTGA
>JALZWC010000121.1 GCA_023300255.1 Saprospiraceae bacterium
TAAGAAACCAAAAAAATAAGTCCGTAGCCCTGCTATGCATTGATTTTTTCAATTCCTTACACGAAAAAACCTTATTCCTAAATTTACCCGTTTAATTAACACGACCTACTTATAAACAAAACCCTGTTAGTAACTTTAAATAAATGTCAATTCCTTCCTCAATCTCCTTCAAATATATGAATTCATTTGCGGTATGAGAACGGGCTGATTTTCCACAACCAATTTTAATAGTTGTAAATGGTAATAATGCTTGATCAGATAAGGTAGGGGAACCATAATGTGCTAAGCCCATTGCTTTACCTTTTAAAACAAAAGGATGGCTTAGCGCAATTTTGGAAGAATTTAATCTAAAAGAACGAGCAGTTAGAGTAGACTCCGTGTGCTCTTGAATGATATTAAATACTTCCTCATTACTATATTCTTCATTCGTTCGGATATCTATGACAAAACTGCAAGTGTCTGGAACTACATTATGCTGGGTTCCAGCAGCTATTTGAGTAACTGTCATTTTAGTTTTACCTAATACTTGGGAAGCTTTTTCAAATTCATAGCTCTTTAACCAATCAATATCTTTTAAGGCAATATACAAAGCATTCACCCCTTCTGATCTTGCCGCATGTCCAGATTCCCCTTTAGCTTCTCCGTCTACCACCATTAATCCTTTTTCTGCTATAGCCATACGCATTTGTGTGGGTTCTCCAATAATGCCTAGTGCAATGGGTGCTATTTGATCTCGCACTGCTGCAATACCATTAGGTCCAGAAATTTCTTCTTCCGCAGAAGCGACCAATAATAGATTGTAAGGCAGATCTTGTTCATATAAATGCAAAAAGGTAGCTATTAATGCGACTAAAGAACCACCTGCATCATTACTTCCAAGCCCAAATAGTTTACCTCCGCTGATTTCTGGATGGAAAGGATCTTTGGTATAACCACTAGCTGGTTTTACAGTGTCATGATGAGAATTAAGTAAGACAGTCGGTTTACCAGAAGACCAATACTTTGATTGGACTATAATATTATTACCTATTCTTTTGGGAGTAAGGCCATGCTTTCTAAAAAACAATTCAATTAGATCTCCAGTTGCTTGTTCTTGTCTGGATAACGAAGGGGTACTGATTAGCTTCGTTAATAGATCAATAGCTTCTTCTTTTATTCTTGTATTTATAGGCATAGTTTTGTTCCCTTTATAGTCGTGTTTTCTAAGGCATGAATACCTGCAATATATACATTTTCTACACCATTCTGCATAGCAAAAAAAGCACCTTCCATTTTTGGGATCATTCCATCAGAAATAACACCTGCTTTTTTGTAGGCTTGAAATTGATCCGCATTAATACTTGGAATAACAGAAGCGTCATCTTTTGGATCACTTAATACACCATCTTTTTCAAAACATAGAACCAACTTCGTTTGAAAATACTGGCTCATAGCCGCCGCAATAGTAGAAGCAATACTATCTGCATTAGTGTTCAGCAATTGCCCTTTTTTATCATGCGTAATAGCACAAAAAGCAGGTGTAAAATCAGCTTGTAATAACTGACTAATCGCTAATCCATTTACCGCATCAATATCTCCAACAAAGCCATAATCTACTTCTTGAACAATTCTTTTATGGGATTGAATTGTATTTAAATCTGCTCCAGACAGGCCTATCGCATTACAATTAATTGCTTGCAGTTTAGCTACTATATTTTTGTTAATCAGACCTGCGTATATCATGGTTACGATTTCTAGTGTAGCAGCATCTGTTACACGGCGACCATCAATCATTGTTGGTTCAATGCCTAAGCTACGCATCATTTCACTGGCTCGTCTACCTCCTCCATGTATGAGTATTTTTTTTTCTGGTAGCTTGGCAAAATCTTGTAAGACTTTGGCGAGAATAGTTTTTTTGTTAATTATGTTGCCACCTATTTTCAGGATCGTTAAGGGTGCTTTCATCGTTATCTATTTTGTATTTTTTGTTAATACAATGATAAATATTTTTTTGGTGATTATTAGGAATAGTAGAAATGTTACTACTAATTATATTGTATGCTTTCGGGTTTTGTAGATGGATTGATATACGGTTTAAGTTACAAACTTAAACCATCGATTATGCGAGACCCTTGGGTTATAGGAATACCCTTTATTAAAGTAGTTTTGTTTTTGAGTCACTTAACGCTGCGTTTTTCTTATTTATTCCTCTTCTATCGACTCAACTCCATTTGATTCCGAACCAATTGAAAATAATGGTTTCTACGAAGGTATAATTCTTGATGTGTTCCTTGTTCAATAATTTCTCCATCTTCAATAACTATAATATTATCTGCATTGACAACCGTATTCAGTCGATGTGCTATAATGACAATCGTTCTATCAGTAAACGAATCCTGGATATTATCCATTACTAACATCTCATTATAAGAATCTAGAGAGTTAGTCGCTTCATCTAAGAACAAATATTTGAAATCTTTATAAATCGCTCGAGCAATTAAGATGCCTTGCTTTTGTCCTTCGCTTAAGCCGCCTCCGTGGTTGCCAATCATTGTATTATAAGTCAATGGAAATTGCTCTATAAAAGAATGTACATTTGCAATCCTAGCAGCTTTTAGTAATTTCTTTTTATCAATTTTATCGCCATCTCCTAATGCAATATTCCTAGCAATGGTATCTGAAAAAATATATCCATCTTGCAAAACGGCACTGCAATGGTCTCTCCAAAATCGACCTTGAATATTTTTTAAATCCACATCGCCCACCGTAATAGCCCCTTTACTTGGTGGATAAAAACCTAGCAACAACTTTAATAAAGTACTTTTTCCACTACCACTAGAACCTACTATAGCCGTCGTTTGTCCTTCTGGTATTACGAGATTAATTTGTTTTAAAACCTCTGGTGAATTAGGGCCATTATAATTGAAGCTGACATTTTTTAATTCTAAATCTCCATAGTCTGGAAGAACATCTAATTTATTAATAGAATCTTCTTCTAATTCTCTACGATGAATTTCATTCATCCGCTGCACACTTATTCGTGCATCTTCAGACATAATAGCAAACTGTACTAGCTGTTCTACTGGTCCATTTAATTGACCTATAATATATTGAATAGCAACTAACACGCCTATTGAAAATTCATGATTCACAACAGCACTAGCAGCAACGACAGTGATTAAAATATTTTGTGTTTCCGTAATTAAAGAAGCACCAACTCTTTGCTGTTGGTTTATTTTTAAAAACGCTGTTCTAGTAACATACAATTTTGATTGCACTCGTTCCCAATCCCATCGCTTACGGCGTTCTGCATTATGCAGTTTTATATCTTTCATACCGCTAATCATTTGGACCAAAGCACTTTGGTTAGCAGTAGCATGTTCAAAACGTTTTGCGTCTAGGTTTCGTCGCTTGCCCATACAGTAATACAGCCACAAGACATATAGTGTAACGCCAACTAAAAAAATCAAAAATATCTTTACACTATAAATCAGCAAAATAATTCCGAACACAACGAAATTAGCAACAGAAAATATAGCATGAATAGCATAAGAGGTAAGGAACCGTTCTATTCGTTCATTATCAGAAATACGCTGTAGTATATCTCCTACAAAATGAGAGTCAAAATAACGCAATGGCATCCGAGTCAACTTGAGTATAAAATCGGACATCAAATTAAGGTTCACCCTAACACCGATATGTACGACAATTATACCCCTAAACCACTCTGCTGCTAGTCGAGTAATAAACAGAACCATCTGAGCAATAAGTACTAGCCAAATAAAATTAAGCTGCTTATTATCTACGCCTACATCAATTAAGGATTGAATCAGAAAAGGGAAAATTCCTTGAAGGATCGATACTAAAAAAACGCCTAATACTAATTGTAGTAATAGTGCTTTATATTTTTTGACATGATCAAACAAATACCCTAGACCACTACTTTCGGCTTCTCCATCTTCTCTCGCAAAATCAGGTGTAGTTTCCAACATTAGTAAGACCCCACTATCCGCTCCAAATTGGCGAACATCTGCCCAATGTTTAATAAATGCTTCTTTAGTAATTTTCTCTAATCGAGTGGCGGGATTGCCAACGATTACATGGGTATCCGTAGCCTCATAAACGACTACAAAATGATTGTTATCCCAATGGGCTATCGCAGGCAAAGGCATATCATCTGCCAGTCGGTTGTAAGGAACCGAGGCCGCTAGCGTTTTTAAACCTATTTGTTCAGCAGCATCGCTGATACCTAATAAGGAAACGCCATTTCTATTTAAATAAGTAAGTTCTCGTAAATAATCTAAGGAGTAATATTGACCATGGTATTTTGAAACCATGCGCAAGCAGGCTGCGCCACAATCCATCGAATCATATTGCTCATAAAAAGGGAATTTTTTCGATATTTTCACTAGTACGAAATCAAGTTTATTGGGGGTATTTCGTTTCTCATCGTTTAGATTTAGTCATTTCAACTAAAATGTATTTAGGCAAAATAAAATAATAATTTAAATTGCCTTAAAGAAAATTGGACTTGTCTAAAGTCTATTTTCCTCCCCCTTCGTTATAAATATTGCAACGTTTAAATAGATGAACTTAATTTGGTAATTGCATAAAATTGGATCGCCAATTATTTTTTTAAGCAATTATCTGAATTATTTAATAGATCAAACATTAACGTTAATGGAGCATATTAACGATCCTATCACCAACTTTAGTCTAAACAAAAGTAGAATAGGCTCCATCGTGTGGATAGACATATATTAATTATAATAAATTGATTAACAGGTGGTTATCGTCTAGCGGTGTGCCTAATACGGCCCAACAACTATGCCGATAAACATAAATATAATGTTTTTATATTAATTGGTATCATTCAATCTATTTTCGGTAGGTTAAATTAATTATTCGGTATTAAACGATCTAGTTATTTCTATTTTTTTATATTTTAATTATTTTTAATATCTACCCTGTTAAAGGTAAGCATTTTCTTGAAATGCCAATTAATAGCAAAAGGTCGAAATCCTGAAAAAGACTTATGTTTGCTAAAAAACTGACTAAATAAAGGACACAATAGATTTTTTTTAACCACATAGATACATAGGTCACATAGGTGTTATGGTCTATGTACCTATGTGGTTAAAATATTACATTTAATTTTGTCCAAACACTTACTTATACTAAAAGTTCTTAAGAAATTTAATCTTTCTATGATCCCTTGCTTTATACCTTTCTCTGAACCGATAGCTCACATTCCATTACCAGAACGATTTACCTTCCCTTTTTACTATGATCCAAATCCATTATGTGTGCTTGCTGCAAAAGATATACAAAACCATATTGAAACGCAGCAAGACTGGGTGCATAACTTTGGGCTAGATCCTTCTAAAACAGGATATATAATTGGGAAAATGTTCGGAGTATTGGTTGTACAAAATGAAGCTCAAGAAATTGGCTATCTAGCTGCCTTTTCTGGAAAATTAGCAGATCAAAACCATCATCCAAAATTCGTTCCTCCAGTCTTCGATATACTAGCAGAAGATTGCTTCTTTAATGAAGGAATGCGGCAGTTAACTGCCATGAATGAGCAAGTAGATTTATTAGAAGCCGCACCTGAATATTTAGAGAGCAAGCGGTTATTCGAAGAAGAAAAAGCATTAGCTACAGAAAAAATAGCCGCAGAAAAAGCAAAAATAAGCACTGCAAAAAAAGCTAGAAGAGTACGCAGGAAAGAAGGAGAGGCTACACTAAATCCAGAAGAGCTAATTGAATTAAAAAAGACTTTAGCCATAGAAAGCCTGAGAAATCGGCGAGCATTTCAAGACTATGCATCCTATTGGGAAGATAGAGTAGTGAAGTACCAACAGGCATTCGATCATTATCAAATCCCAATCACTACTTTAAAAGAAGGACGTAAAAGTAAATCTGGAGAACTACAACAGCAGCTTCATGAAGAGTATAATTTTTTAAATATTTCTGGAGAAACTAAAAATTTGTTTGAGATATTTGAACAAACCACTGTAAAAAAACCACCTGCTGGTTCAGGAGAATGTTCCGCACCAAAATTACTACAATACGCATTTCAACATCAATTAAAGCCTATCGCTATGGCGGAATTTTGGTGGGGAGAATCTTTGTCAGAAATCAGAAGACATAAACAATTTTATCCTGCGTGTAGAGGAAAGTGCGAGCCAATTTTAGCACACATGTTAAAAGGGATTGAAATGGAAGTAAATCCTATGTTGACCAATCCAGCTGAAGGTAAACAATTAACCACGGTCTATGAAGATGAAGCGATTATCATTGTTAATAAACCTGCTGAATTTTTATCCGTTCCAGGAAAGAATATCGAAGACTCTGTTTGGCTCAGAATGAAGCAAAAATTCCCAATGGCGACAGGACCGTTAATTGTCCATAGATTAGACATGTCTACCTCTGGACTAATGATCATTGCTAAATCTAAAGAAGCACATAAAATTATCCAACAACAATTTATTAATCGAACTATTAAGAAAAGATACATCGCGCTATTAGATGGTATTGTGAAGGAGGATACGGGTATTATTACCCTTCCATTGAGGGTAGATATAGATGACCGCCCTAGACAAATTGTTTGTTATGATCATGGCAAAAAGTCTCGTACCAATTGGGAGGTACTAGAACGAAAGGATCAGCAAACTCGAATCCATTTTTTCCCAATCACTGGCCGTACGCATCAATTGCGGGTACATGCAGCGCATCCACGTGGATTACATACGCCTATTATTGGAGATGATTTATATGGTCTTAAAGGAAAGCGATTGCATTTACATGCGGAATGGATATCGTTTACGCATCCTGATTCGGGAGAGGAGATGGAAGTGGAGGTCGAGGCTGAATTTTGAGATAGAGAGGTTATAGTATACGGAGGTGCAGAATATGATTTGATTATTACGAGAAAGGTGGGCGACACTTTAATGAACAGTCTCCTTTAAAAGTTTCGCCCACTTTGTCCACAGTTACATATACTTTAATATGCCTTACGTGATGCTGATTTACCACATAGTTCACAGACAAAACGCAATGAAAACTATCTGAACTACTATGTACTAAGTACTTGGACAAAATTAAATTGACAAAATAGATTTGTATTTAACCACATAGGTACATAGAACACATAGGATTTCTATGCTATGTGTTCTATGTATCTATGTGGTTAAAATAAGCATTAATTTGATGGTGGCTTTGCCACTATATAATTCTACATTTTTGAAAACAACTCTATTCTTCTGGCTTCTGCCCTTCTTGTTTCATTTGAGGAAAGAATAATACTTCTTGAATAGAGCTTTGATTTGTTAACATCATTGTTAGTCGATCAATACCAATACCTAAACCAGAGGTAGGTGGCATTCCGTATTCTAAAGCACGAACAAAGTCTTCATCCAATACCATCGCTTCATCATCTCCACGTGCAGCTAATTTGAATTGATCTTCAAATCTTGCTCGTTGATCTATTGGATCGTTTAACTCAGAATAAGCGTTCGCAATTTCTTTTCCGTTTACGAATAACTCAAACCGTTCCGCTAAGCCTTCTATGCTTCGGTGTTTCTTTGCCAAAGGAGACATCTCCACAGGATAGTCTGTAATGTAAGTTGGCTGGATCAAATTATCTTCGACTTTTTCTCCGAATATTTCATCAATTAACTTTCCTTTACCCATCGACTTATCGATTGATATATGTAGGTCTTTACAAACTTTCTTTAAACCATCTTCGTCCATTTCTGATACATCGATTCCTGTATACTCTTTGATAGAATCGAACATACTTAAGCGGCGATACGGTGGTGTGAAATCAATTTCCGTCTCCCCAACTTGCGCCTTCATCGTGCCGTTTACTTCTTGGGCTATGTAGCCAATACAATTCTCTACCATCTCCATCATCCAGATATAATCCTTATAAGCTACATATATCTCCATAGAAGTGAATTCTGGATTATGCGTTCGATCCATTCCTTCATTACGGAACATCTTGCCTATTTCATATACCCCATCAAAGCCCCCTACGATTAATCGCTTTAGGTATAACTCATTTGCAATACGCATGAATAGCTGCATGTCCAAGCTATTATGATGAGTAGCAAATGGTCGAGCAGCAGCACCTCCATGTATTGGCTGTAAAATTGGCGTCTCCACTTCTAACCAACCTTTCTCATCGAAGAAAGCACGCATAGATTTCACGACCTTTGATCGCTTCAAGAAGATTTCTTTTACCTGTGGGTTCACCGTCAAATCTACATACCGTTGGCGGTACCGTAATTCTGGATCTTTGAATTCATCATAGACTTTTCCTTCCTTATCTACTTTTACAATTGGTAAGGTCTTTAAAGATTTTCCTAGGAAAGTCAATTCTGTTACATGTAAGGTTACCTCTCCCATTTGAGTGGAAAACAAATAGCCTGCTACACCTATGAAATCTCCAATATGCAATTGCTTAACTAAGGCATTAATCTTCGTTTGCTCTTCTTCCGTCGCCCCAATAGTTCCTTTCTTGATATATAATTGAATTCTTCCTTCTGAATCTTGTAGTTTAGCGAAAGGCCCTCGCTGTCCCATAAAACGACCTGCCATATGTACAGCTGGACGTTTATCCTGTTGAAATTCTCCCATTGCATTGCCTCGTAGACCGCCAACGAAATCTTCCAAAGACATACTCGCCTTATCTATTCCTGCATCAAATTCTACTTGCTCTGTTAAGCCAAAACCTCCTTCTAATAATGGAGCCGTTTTAAATTTATTTTTAGGCAGTAATTCTGCTATCTGTTTGGCCTTTTCTGGGCCGATTCCTTTTAAATTTTCAATCTCTTTGATTAAGTTTTTTTGAAAATCGGCTGTTGTAAAATCAGACGATTTAAAATTAACTTCCACTTTGGCCGCAGGAAATGGGTCAATACCCAAGTCTTTAATTTTTTGCAAAGACTCCCGTCGTACCTTTTCCTGTTCGCTTAACTGTTGTGACATAATTGATATTTTCTAATCCTGATACTTTCTAGTCCTTTGAGAATTCGTCTATCAAAGGACATCCGTTCTTTTTAATGGGCAAAAATAACCTTATATAAAGACACTTCAAAAAAATTACGAAACTGTTCAACAAAGTGTGTTAAACAGCAGTCACATACGAAACATAAATTCGATGAGCCTAATTCTACGTTTTTCTGCGAATTCAGCGTGCAATAATCCCCTCTTCCCTATTTCTGCGTTACCGTTAATAACTCTAGTTCAAATGCTAATACCGTATATGGGGGTATTTTATCTGGAAACCCCTTTTCTCCATAGGCTAAAGCCGAAGGTATCAAAAATAAAGCTTTAGCACCAGGGCGCATTAATTCTAATCCTTCATTCCACCCATCAACCATGTTTCCGATATAAAATTCCATTGGCTTTCCTCTCTTATACGAGGTATCAAAAACTTGTCCGTCCAAGGTATATCCTTTATAATTAACGCTTACCCAGTCTCCCCACTTAGCTATATCTCCATTTCCCGACTCAATCATTTGATAATATAATCCAGAAGGCGTTGATTCTACCTCGATTCCTTGATCCATCACGTAGTTTATAATCGTGTTCTTATCTTTTTCAGCTTGGGTGCTTGGATTCGCAATTAATTCAGAAGCTAAAGAGAAAAGTAAATTGTCTTCATCTGCTGATTTTTTTACTTCTATTTTTGTTGTTGGGACTGGTTTGGCTGGCCCACAAGCTAGGAGAGATAGAGATAATAGATAGAGGGTTATACGAAGCATAGTTAATTTATTATAACGTACATGAATGAAGCTAGTAATTTTTAACCACATAGTGTACATAGGGCACATAGTTTTGCCTTGCTATGTGTCCTATGTACCTATGTGGTTAAAATACATCGCTTCATGGTAATAAAAAACGCCCTTCCTCGTGATCGAGAAAGGGCGCTTTTTATACTTTAGTCTGTTAGTATCTTAGACATCCGCAGTAGTTACACCGTTCTCGCTTGCCTTATCCGCCGCTTTAGCCGCCGCCTTCTCTGCTGCAGCTGCAGCTTGATGTGCGCCAGGGCCAATCAAACGTTCTACGTCAGATTTTAATAACACTTCCTTATCTAATAATTGTTTAGCAAGTGCCTCCAATTCTGTAGCTCGTTCTTTTAAAAGTGCCTTTGCTCGAATGTATTGAGATTCGATTAATATACGAACTTCTTCATCAATCAATTTAGCGGTATCATCTGAATACGGTTTGCTAAATTGATCTTGCTGCATACCATGAAATGATACATTACCTACTTTTTCATTCATACCATAAATGGCAATCATACCGTAAGCCATTTTCGTCACTTGATCCAAATCACTTTGTGCACCTGTAGATATTTTATCGAAAATGTTAGACTCGGCAGCTCTACCACCTAGCGTCATACACATTCTATCTAGCAATTGTTCTGTCCGAGTAATGTATTCTTCCTTTGGAAGATATTGAGCATAGCCCAAAGTCCCCACGCCCCTAGGAACAATTGTTACTTTTACTAATGGAGAAGCATGCTCTAAAAACCAACCACAGATTGCATGACCTGCTTCGTGGTAAGCAATGATTTCTTTTTCCTTTGGAGAAATTAACTTATTCTTCTTTTCTAAACCACCAATCACTCTATCCAAAGCATAATTGAAATCATCTAAATTTACTTCCGTCTTATCTCTACGTGCAGCAACTAATGCCGCTTCATTACAAACATTTGCAATTTCTGCTCCTGCAAAACCAGGCGTCATCTCTGCTAATACATCTGCCTTAATATCTGAACCTGTCTTAATTTTCTTTAAGTGAACCTTGAAAATCGCTTCTCTACCTTTTAAATCTGGTCGATCAATACCAATCTGGCGATCAAAACGTCCCGGTCTTAATAAGGCATTATCTAGTACATCAGGTCGGTTAGTTGCCGCCATTAGGATCACTCCTTTATCGGTGCTAAAACCATCCATTTCTACTAACAACTGATTCAAGGTATTTTCTCTTTCATCATTTCCACCTTGCATCGCACCTTTCCCTCTTGCTCGACCAATCGCATCAATCTCATCAATAAAGACAATACATGGTGCTTTTTCTCTAGCCTGCTTGAATAAATCTCTTACTCTAGAAGCACCTACCCCAACAAACATTTCTACGAAATCAGAACCAGAGATAGAGAAAAATGGTACTCCTGCTTCTCCTGCTACTGCTTTCGCTAATAAAGTCTTACCAGTACCGGGAGGGCCTACTAGTAAAACTCCTTTTGGTATTTTACCACCTAAAGCAGTGTATTTTTTTGGATGTTTTAAGAAGTCTACCACTTCCATTACTTCCACTTTTGCTTCATCTAAACCCGCTACATCTTGGAACGTAACATTTACTTTGGATTTACTATTATCAAACAAGGTAGCCTTAGATTTTCCAATATTGAAAATCTGAGAACCAGCACCACCGGCACCGCCACCAACTCGCCTCATAATAAATATCCAAATACCAATGATAATCAACAAAGGAAGTATCCAACTAAGAATGGGCGTTACCCAATCTTCTTGATTTTTATATTTTATACCAAATTGATCTTCCCCAGGCAAATCCTCATGTAACCCCTGAAGGTCTTTTGCGAATGTTTCTGCAAAGCCAATATTGAAAACATAATGAGGTCGATCACCAAATTTGCTCTTAGAAGCATCCTTGTATTTTTCTGCTGACAAGCGATCCGTCTTTAGGAAAACATGTGCGTAGGTTTTATTTACTACGTCTACCTTCTCCACAGCACCATCCTTTGCCATCTCTTTGAATCGCAACCAATCAATCTCCTTATTTCCAACACTAGACACATTGAAGAGCTGTAATGCAATTAGGAACAACGCAATCATTCCATAAATCCAATAGGAATTGAATTTTGGGCCTGAAGGTTTTCCATCTGAATCATTTCGATTATCTTCCATTATAATTTATTCTTATCGTTTTTAGTACCTTTTCAAAACCATGTAGGTTTTATAAAAGAGAAGCGAGAGCAGAAATGTGTTTCGTTTAAACCTGCCTGACAGGGGCACGTAGACAGGAATAGATGATAATTCATTGTTTTTTAAACGAAATAAATCTCTGCTTTTGCTTCTCTACTTTGTATAGTGAATTTATTAATATAATTCACCTAATTTAATTCTTGAAAATAACTTCTAAATCAAAGGATTTATTATAACACTTTTTACAGGTTTGTATATTCTGTTATTTTAGCATCACTCCATAAGTCCTCCAATTCATAAAAAGCTCTTTTTTCTGGATGAAATATATGGACCATAGTGGTAAAGTAATCTACTAAGACCCAAAATCCACCTTGTTTACCTTCTATATGAGATGGAGCACCTCCTAGTTCTTCCTTAATTACTTTTTGTATATTAGAAGCGATGGCATTTACCTGTGTGGTAGATTCGCCTTCACATATAATAAAGAAGTCAGTTGGTGCCTCTCCTAATTCTCTTAAATCTAACTTGATGATATTTTGACCTTTAATGTCTTGGATAGCGTCAATGATTAGATCATTTAGTTCTTGGGAGGAGTGCTTAATTGTACTTAATTGTGCTTGATTCAAATGATTGATTTATTGTTTACATAAACTGTGAATCTTCACAGCAGTTTCATTCAATTTCGTCTTTTATATTGAATAATCCCACCATTACTAAAGAGGAACTTAAAATAAGTAGCTCGCAATCTGTAAAATTACAAAAAAAATACACGTAACTTCCGTTCTTCTTACCAAATGGCATTCAATTTTTTGCTATTTGTTGTATTTTTTTGACATTATTGCTTGTATTTATAAAAATACTAGTTAAAACTTATAAAACACCTCAATTGAATTCCATAGATAACACTGTTTTTATAGGAAAGGTTCTATTTTCTTTAGAACGAATTGCTTCTACCAACCTATATGCACTCGATTTATTAGACGAAGAAAAGCCTATTGAAGGAACAATTGTGGTAGCCCATGATCAATATGCTGGTCGCGGACAGGTAAATAAGCATTGGGAGAGTGAGCCTGGCAAAAACTTAACCTGTAGTATTATTCTATATCCTGACTTTCTTCCCGCTCGACAGCAGTTTGTATTGAGTCAGATTGTTGCGCTTAGTATAGCCGATACTTTAAGGTCTTTTATCCCCGATGGGGTGAAGATTAAATGGCCAAATGATCTATATATTTTCGATAAAAAAATCACTGGCACCTTAATACAGAATGCACTACAAGGATCAACCATTAAATCTACTGTCATTGGCATTGGTTTGAATGTCAATCAAATAAATTTTATAAGCGCTGCTCCTAACCCAACTTCTATTTATCTGGAAACGAATAAAGTTGTTGATCTACATATCGTCCTAACTAAATTTTGCCAAAGCTTAGAAAAATGGTATCTAAAATTGAAAGCTGGTAAAGTGGAGGAGATTCAGACTGCTTACTTCAATCAGCTCTTTCGAAGAAATGAAATACATAGTTACCGACGACCTGATGGTCGTATCTTTTCTGGCCGTATCCAAGGAACAAACGCAATTGGACAATTAGTCGTTGCTACGGAAGAAGGAGAGGAGCTGTTTTCGCTGAAAGAAATTGGGTATGTTTTGTAGCATATCGCTTGGAAAAAGCTAATTTGTATATACTTAAGCATCGACTAAAGCCAATGTTAATTTTGAACGCAGAGACGCAAAGATGCAGAGTTTTGGATTTTTTCTACGAAAAAATCTCTGCACCTCTGCACCTCTGCGTTCAATTTTTTTTTCATTGGCGAAAGCCGATAGGCTTTATTCTATTTTTGATTAAATACTCTATGGAGAAAATGCCTACACGAAAAATGCTAATCAACTATCTCCGTCCCACCATCCGTATTCGCTGTAATAATTTTTGAGAATATTCTGGCTTGGCATTAATAAAGAATACACCTGTTAGCATAATGGCCGCAGCCAGTATAGATTGAGAAGTGATGATTTCGTCTCGAAAAGACCAACCTAGAAACATAGCGACTATTGGATTAACATAAGTACTAGTAGATACTTTATCCGGAGAGACTTCTGACAGTAAAAAATTGAAAGCAGAAAAAGCTATAATAGAACCAAATATAATTAAATAGATCATCGCCAAATAAGTAACGTTCTGTAACTCGAACCAATTTACCTGCATTGGGTTTTCTAAAAAAGAACTTACTATTAATAAGAAAATACCTCCTATAATCATTTGTAAGGAACTACTAGTCATTTTTGATTTAGGCATATCTGCAGTTCCTAAAAATAAGGAACCATATCCCCAAGAGAACATACTGACAAATATAGCTAATACCCCTTTCCATTGATTCGGATTAGCCACTAATGTTTTTTGACTGACTAGTAAATACATACCGATCATTCCAAATAGAATTCCCACGTAGGCTTGCTTATGAGGTTTCTTTCCTTGTACTCCCCACATCATAAACAAGATTAATAAGGGTTGTCCTGAAATGATTAATGCGGTAAACCCAGAATCTATAAATTGTAATCCCCAAAAAACAAAGCCACCGCCAATCCCCAACATTAATACGCCTGCAAAAAGGGTATTCAATAATTGCTTTTGCGTCATTGGCTGGTACTTTCCTACCAGAAAGGTCATAGCCAACAATAATAAGCCTGCCGTTCCATATCGAGAACCTGCCATTAAAAAAGGAGGTAGCTCGTCCATTGCAAACGCCGAAAAAAGATAAGTGGAGCCCCATATAATGTAGATGGCTGCAAAGGAACCTATGATTAATAATTTGTGCTTGTCGAACGTTGGCATGTATTGGTAGTAGGTTGTAACTTGAAAATAGTTGCAAAAATAGCTTAAACGGCTATCATAAATGAGGTTGGTTGCAATTTAAAAGCTACATAACTTTATAAAGGGCTATATAGTTCCGAATAGGGCTTAAAAAGATTTAATAAACAATAATTGAGGTAGGTAGCAGAGCTATATACTCATATTGTAAGATGTTAAAACTAATTGATTATATTTGGTGATAATTACCAATAAAAGTTAAGCCGATTTTAGATAAAAAAGGATTAACTCAGCCTTGGTTAGCAACCAAACTAAACTTATAACATAGTTATAATAAAATATAAGGTAATCAAATGTAGGAGTGTTATTTAAATTTACTAAAATACTAGATTCGAGAGCTAAAGATTTAATTAAAAAAAGGAAAAAATAGATCTTGAAAATATGAATAAAGATAAAGATAAATATATAGTAAAACATATTGATCGATTGTTATTAGATCCTAATAATTATAGGTTTATTGATAATAAAGACTATCGTTCTATTACTATCTCAGAAATTGGAGATCCAAGAATACAACAGAGAACACGTAATTTCTTAATAGGAAAAAATGAAGAAGGAATCAGTGATCTAATTACCAGTTTTAAAACTAATGGTATTTTAAAACTTGACCCTATACAAGTAAGAGAAATTCCTAAAAGTAAGAACTTCATTGTTATAGAGGGTAATCGTCGTACCGCAGCTCTAAAATATTTATATGAGGAATTTGAAAAAAATAATGATGTAGGTAAACTTACTGGAGAAAATTTTAAAAGTGTAGACGTTATATTGGTTTCTGATGAAAGTCCTATTCAGCACTTGATCACAATGGGACTACACCACATAAGTGGGAAGAGGAAATGGAGTTCAGTTAATCAAGCGCAGTTAATTCATGATTTGCGCCATAAACACAGTATGAGTGAGGAGAAAATTTGTAGTGCCCTCTCTATTAACAAACATAGCCTTCGGAGAAGTCTTCGTACACTTGCACTTATAGAGAGGTATAAATTAAGTGACTATGGCGACCAATTTCAAACCAATAGATATGCAATATTCCAAGAGATTGTTACCAGAGTTGAAATGAAAGATTGGTTAAATTGGAATGAGGCAAATTACCGAGCAGACAATAGAATGAATGAAGAAAAATTATTTTCATGGATTTCATTTGAAGAATTTATTGATATAGATGAATATGATGCAAAAGAAACCAAAACGATTAAAGAGCCCATTATTACAAAAAGCCATGAAATAAGAGAACTATCAAAATTTATTCACGATAAAGAAGCTATTGAACAAATGGTAGAGTCTAGAAGTATTACTGCTGGATTTGCTATTAGTGATGCAGTCGGTGCTTCTCGTTTACAAAAAGCGATTGAAAATATTGAAAAAGAAGTTCAAGCAGCATTTAGCTTTAGTGAATATTTAGATAATGAAAATTACTATAAAGTAGCAATACTAAGAGATAAACTAGATAGACTAATTCCAAGCAGTAAAAATCTTGGAGAACTTTCACAAAATAATTTATCTAAATATTTCACGAAAATTAATACTCACTTCACAAGGGTTACCGTTAAAAAATATCGAAAACTTATTAACCTTAATGTAGAACGATTGACAAGAGTCAATATAATAGTAGGAGGAAACAATGCTGGTAAAACTTCCCTTATCGAGGTTTTTTATCTATTAACTCGATTAAATAATATCCCATCATTGATAGAATTGGAAAAGTATCGAGGACGATTTTATGATCAATTTCATACAAAATGGTTTGATAAGCTTTTTATTGATAGAATTGAAATCGAAAGTATATTCAATAATACTCCAATAATTCTTTCAATAGAAAAATTAGAAACGGATGAGAATATAGATAAAAGCCAGTACCTTAATTCAATCACATCAAATGCTATAATCAACGGGGACGAATTAGAAAGTACTATACATCTATTTAGTAATAAAGAACCAGAACTATATTTTCAAAAAAGCCAATTTATGTGTGAAGCTACTTTTAGTAGCCCTTATCGTTACAATGGTGCTTTACTAAAAAAAGCTCATGCACGAGCTGTTGAGAATCAATATTTAGATGAAATTATTCAATTTATACAAGATAAATTAGATGCTCGTATTCAGAAAATAGAGATGATAAGTATTGAAGACGAAAGTCGTTTTATGGTAAGTTCAACAAATCTTAATCACGCCATAGATATTACAAAATACGGAGAGGGACTTCAGCGAGTATTTGAAATAGCTTTGTTAATGGGGTATAGTAGAAATGGGATTATATGCATAGATGAACTGGATAGTGCCATACATAAAAATTTACTACGTGATTTTACTGAATTTATACAAGCTGCGGCTGTAAAATTTAATGTACAAGTTTTTTTAACTACTCATAGTAAAGAATGTATAGATGCTTTTGTGGAGAATAACTATCCAGACGATGAATTGACCGCTTTTGCTTTGAGCGAAGAAAATGGTAATGTTGTTTGCAAGCACCTTACAGGAAATAAACTCAAGCAACTAGTTGATTCGATAAATATTGATATTCGATAAATTTTATGACACAAATAATTACAATCTTCTGCGAAGGCCCTCATGATGTTGCATTTATTTATCGAATGCTAAAATCAATAAGTTATGAATCTTACGCCTCCTGTAAAATAGGGAAGTTACCTCCCCCTTTCAATCAATTAATTGCTAATGAAATTGAAAAAAGTGATATTAAAAACCTTAATCTTATTGAAGTTAGAAGAGGGTTTTTACCTGCCAAGGTTCTACAAAAAGAAGATAAATATATATTCCTGTATTCACTCGGTGGAGATAGCAAATCACAAGCTCGACAAAAAATGGTAGGTGATATTCTATCTTTCATTTCTGAGCCAGGAGAAATTAGTGTAATACCAGAAGGAACAAATTTTTCAGTTATCTACCTTTTTGATTCAGATAATCAAGGAGTTGGTGTTAGATTAAATGCTCTTAACCGAGAAATTAATAGAAGCTTAGGCGCAAAAGGAACAATAAATTTTACATCGAATGGTAGTTTTCAAATAAAAAATAAAATTAATTTTGGAGCGTTTATATTTACTGGAACAGATAATGACACTGGAACTTTAGAATCTATATTACTGCCTTTAATGAAAGAGGGAAACAATACAATATTTGAAGCAGCTAAACATTACATTAGTACAAATCATGACCCTAAGCGTTTATTTTCATTAAAAACTAGTATAGATCCTACAACTAAGTTAACTATTGAACAAAGAGGTACAAGCTCAAGAGATAGATATAAATTTTATCCATCAAAATCAATTATAGGGACTGCTGGACAGTTACAACGTTCTGGTAAATCCAATGTCGTTTGTATAAGTGATTCTGATTATATAACAATTGATAAAATACAACGCAATCCTAAATGTATTGAGATAGTGGAATTTTTAAATAAAATTTAATAAACTAATGCTCTAGGTGTATTGCAACCGCATAGAAAATCTATCCCTTTTAAAACAAAACCGCCTTCTTATTCAAAACAACCTCCACCATACCCCCACCCATCGGATAGTTAATAAAACAGCGAACTCGACCATCTCCGAAAATAGTAGCAATACTTTCGGCAGCTAGATAAAGCCAAGTAGATAAAGCGAGCGCTTTATTTTTCCATTGCTTACTGTCACCAGTGAAACCACTATTTTGTATAATCACCCATCCTTTGTCTGTCTCCAAAACTAGATCCACTATTTTATCAAATAATCGCCCTTTGTGGTGGTGACGAATTGGATATTTTTTAAAAATCTTAGTCGGCTGAAATTCTTTGTCTAAGTAATCTAAATACCTTTCCGTATGATCCACTAAAAGTTGGTACTCCAGTAGCTCTTCTACTCCATATCTTTCTAATAAATCCTTTGCTATGTTTTCTCGATCTTGTCTCTCCATATCCTTACTATCTGCGGTAAGAAAGGCTTTAATAGCTTTTGCTAACACATAGTCTCGACCTTCCTCAGCAGGAATAATAGCTTTACCGTATTGACGAATTTTCGATGGTCTTGGCGCAATCTCTGTCGGATAACTTTCTCGTTCTACATCTATTTCATAAGGAATAAAAACGCCCTTCCCTCGCCGTTCTGTAAGAAAAGTGATTTCAGGTATTGCTAGTTCAGAGGTAGTAAAATCTCTAGGAAAAGGAGTCGTGTTTGTTTCTTTTAATAAAATTTGGTCATTCCAAACCCAAGGCGATTCATCCGTAAAATGATCTAAAGTTGGCACCGATTCATCTCCTTTATGCCATACTCGATTCAGCCATTTGGTTGGTACGCCTCTAGTTGGAAATACTAAGTAATCTCTAGCTCTTGTGACCCCTACATATAAGACCCTCGCTTCTTCTGCTAAAGCATTTGCTTGGGCTTGAACTTTTACCTTGCTGGAATTTAAACGTTCTTCTAGATTGGTTCCTCCAATTTGGTCGGAGTATGGATTAACCCAATAGCGCAACCAACGATTTCCGAGGATGTTATTTAAATCTACTTCCTTTGTTTCTGCGACGATCGCTGTTCCCCAGACGTTATCTCTTAATTTGCCTTCCAAGGAATGGCAGACTACTATAGGCCACTCTAATCCTTTACTTTTATGATAAGTCATTACATTAACAGAATCCGCTCCAGCTCCTGAGCTTTGCAAATCTGCCTTATTGTAATCCATTTCATTAAGCCAAAGTAAGAAGCCTCCTAAGGTCGCTGCAGAATGTAATCTATTACAGGCATCTTCGTATTTTAAAGCCAATTTTCTAAGCTCGTCAATATTAGCTAATCGCTGTTCTTTATTCCCCCAAGTAGAGATGATCCGTCGTAGATCTAATTCGTCTAGTACTAGATTTATAATTTCGGAAGAGGATAGTTCTTTTACTTGATCTCTTAATTCTAATAGCTGTTTGACATATGGATTATCTTGCCCCCATCTCCACTCTTGAGTAGCTTCTTTTTCTACTTCTTTTAAAAATTCTAAACGTTCATCAACGATTGTGGCTAAGGCTTGCCCGGAAGCTAGTTTTAAAATTTCTGCTACAGATAAAGGATCCTTTTTACTAACAATAAATTTTAGACACGCCAGTACTAATTTTGATTCGGTCCGCTGCAATAAGCCATTCCTAGAGATCGCTGCCTTCAATCCAGCTCGATGCAACGCTTCTGCCATTTCTCCACAAGCTATATTAGAACGACAAAGAATAGCGACATCTCCTGGGCGAGCTAATCGGGGTTCTGCCTCTTCTTTTGGAAAAACCAAAGCACCTTCTGCTAACATGTTTTTAATAGCCGTAGCTATACTATTTTCCATCCAAGGTTTACCTGGAGCTCTTCCTTTTCCATCATACTCAAAATGCCAATGCTGTAGAGGCTTTTTTAAGAATTTTAATTCCTCTTGATCCTTTACTAAAATTTTTAAGGTTTCCTCTGTTCGCTTAGGACTTAGTGCGACTTGTTCTTTAGGTAAATTATCAAAAGCTTTGGTAAAAAGTCCGTTGGTAGCATGAACGACTCCCGTTCTAGATCGCCAAGAAAATTCTTGAATATCCTCTTCTTTCACGCCACCTGTTTGTTCTATGATGGCTTGCATCAATGCGGGGTCTGCCCCTCTAAAGCCGTAGATGGATTGTTTCGGATCACCTACCCATATAGAATGTTTAGCAAACTGAGATAACTTTAAAAATATTTCTAATTGAATAGGACTGGTATCCTGAAATTCATCTACCATTAAGAGGTCTAGTTCCTCTTTCAAGACCATTTGCACCTGCTTGTTTTCCAATAACCTTTTGACATGTAATTCCATGTCAATATAATCAATAAGCCCTCGACGTTTTTTATAAGAATCGTACTCTTCTATTGCCTCAATAGCAATATCAAAGATAGTATCAATAAAGGCTTTTATATCTTCTTGAAATTCAGGCATAGACTCATGCACTCTAGCTAACTCCTGTAATTCAAAAATAGCATCTTTACTTTTTGCGCCTACTTTTATTTTGCTAATTTTCACCCATTCATACCACTCTAGTCCATTTCCTAAATTTAGTTTACGTTGTATTTTTTTAAGATCGTCTCCTCCCTTTTCTGTCACCTTCGTACTATCTTCGTTTCCTTCTAATGTTAAAATTGTTGCTTGTAATGTTCTTTTCAAATCATCCGTTAAGCCCTGAAAAGTTTTACCCGTTTTCTTTCCTAAATATTGTTTGAAGGACTTGAAAGACTCTTCTTTACTTTTTTGTAAAACTTCCAAAGAGAAATCATTAGAACGAGCGATATCTGTAACATTCTTTACTTCTTTTCTCCAATCATAAGGCCCTCTTTTATTTAAGCCTAGCTTAGTGCTTAGCTCTTCCATTTGTGCCATCCGATTAGCCGTCAATACCGTCGTCAAAGATTGATTGAATAACAGTTGGTGATCTTCATCTGCTATAATATCTACCTGAGGAGATACGCCTGCCTCAAAAGCAAACCGCTTTAGTAACTGGACACCTAATCCATGTACCGTTCCAATCATCGCATTCGTCAATTGGTCTGCTTCATCAGATAGCTGTTGTTCTAATAATTTCACCCGAACTCGTTCTTGTAATTCTGCTGCTGCTTTTTTAGTAAAGGTAGTTGCTATAATTCCACTAGCTCGAACGCCTCCTTTTAATAAAGCGACCATCTCTTCTGTTAGTCGATAAGTTTTACCACTTCCTGCTCCTGCGGAAATGATCTTGATATTTTGGAAAGAAGTGTTTGTCATTTTTTGATATTATTAAGTAGTTAGGACTAGCTAACTGGCTTAGATGCTGTTCACGAGATACTAAGAGTTATGTTGGCGCAAGAATCTTCTCTTCGACTTGTTCTGTATTGGCTTACGCCAATATTCAGTTTTTTAACGCAGAGACGCAGAGTTGCAGAGCATATTTGACTCTGCAACTCTGCGCCTCTGCGTTCAAATTATTATTGGCGATAGCCAATGCTAAATAATCACTCTCTAGTTGAAAAAACATCAATTGATTTGTAATCAAATAAGTTGCAAACTTACATAATAAACGCAAAATATTCAAATCACAATTAATATCTACTTATCAATGTGAGTACTTTTTAGCCCAAAAACAGACCCACTAAAATTCCTGTGCGAAAATTTAACTGTTTATCAATGAGTTATGAATTATGATTTAAAAATTTCTTTCAAATTTACTTGCTTTAACTTTAAAAGTCCCCTACCTTTGCGCTTCCTTTTGAAAAAGGTTTTTTATCAATGAATAAGAAGGTGTTTTCATCTAAATAAGATCAAAACACTTCTATTAAAGATTAATTATCGTGGATACATTAAGTTATAAGACGAAATCAGAGAATCAAGCCTCTGTTGTACGAAAATGGTACATCGTAGATGCAGATGGAGAAATAGTAGGTCGTTTGGCTTCTAAAATTGCTACTGTACTAAGAGGTAAGCATAAGCCATCTTATACACCTCACTTTGATGCTGGAGATAATGTGATCATTATCAATGCAGAAAAAGTACGTTTTACTGGTGCTAAGTGGGCTCAGAAAGAATACATTTCTTATTCTTTATACCCTGGTGGACAGAAAAAAGTAAAAGCTAAAGAAATGGCAGCAAAGAAGCCTCGCTTCGTCATTGAAAAAGCAATTAAAGGAATGTTACCTAAGAATAAATTAGGTAGAGCGCAATTCAAAAAATTATTTGTGTATGAAGGTGGTGAACATCCTCACTTTGCACAAAAGCCAGAAGCATTTAAATTTTAAAAAAAAATTAGGAGGAGTCAGTAATCAGGAGTCAGGAGTCAGGCAAAGCACACTAGATATTTTGCCTGACTCTTGACTCCTCGCACCTGACCCCTTAAAATAAAATAGTAAATATGGAAACGATTAATGCGATAGGAAGAAGAAAAGCTTCAGTTGCAAGAGTTTACCTTAGCAAGGGAGACGGCCAAGTACTAATCAATGGCAAGCAACTAAAGGAATACTTTCCTCAAATACACATCCAAGATTCTGTTGTAGATCCGTTTAAAATAGTAGAAGCTGAAAAGTTATATGATATTAAGGTGAATGTAAAAGGAGGTGGTTTTAAAGGACAAGCAGAAGCAACTAGAATGGGCATTGCTAGAGCTTTAGTAAAACTAAATGAAGAATTTAGAAGTCCGTTAAAGGCTAAGAAATACTTAACTAGAGATGCAAGAGTAGTGGAGCGTAAGAAGTATGGTAAGCCGAAGGCAAGAAAGAGCTTCCAGTTCTCTAAGCGTTAAAACTTATTGTTACGCTGTTTTTATTGGGAGCTATTCCCTTTTGGAAACCGTGGAACAATTTCATTCATTTAAAAATCATTCAATTTATATATAATGACGACACCGAGCTATAAAGACTTATTAGATGCAGGGGTGCATTTTGGACACTTGAAAAGAAAATGGAATCCTAAGATGACGCCATATATTTTTATGGAGCGTAAAGGAATTCATGTAATAGATATCAACCGAACTATCGAATGTATGGAAGCTGCCGGTAAGGCAATGAAGTCTATCGCTAAGTCAGGTAAGAAGATTATGTTTGTTGCCACTAAGAAGCAAGCAAAATTTTTAGCGCAAGAAGCAGCTGAGTCTGTAGGTATGCCTTTTGTTACGGAAAGATGGTTAGGAGGGATGATGACGAATTTTTCAACAATTCGTAAGTCTATCAAGAAAATGCAGGGGATTGATCGTTTGTTAGCAGATCCAAATTTAAGTGTAACGAAGAAGGAGAAGTTGACAATGACAAGAGAGCGGGATAAGATGCATAAGATTTTAGGAGGTATTGCTAACTTGAATAGATTACCATCTGCAGTTTTTATCGTAGATATTCACCACGAGCATATTGCAGTTGAAGAATCTCACAAATTAGGCCTGAAGACATTTGGTATCGTAGATACTAACTCTGACCCTAATTTAGTAGACTTTCCAATTCCTGCAAATGATGACGCTTCTAAATCTGTTAAATTAATTACAGACTATATCGTAGGCTGTATTAAGGAAGGATTAGCAGAGCGTACTCCAAAAGGAGGAGATAAGAAAGCTGTTGTTGGTAAAGGTGCAGTCACTAAGGCTTAAAAACAGCTTAGTAGTGGGACAAAATAAATTTACCAATTCTTTAAGCTTTCAATTTAAAATACCAAAAACCTCCCTATGGTCGGTTGTTTGTCATCTTAAATTAAAATCAAATTGGTAAATCTATTTTTTACGTCCCTTAAGCAAGAAGATTAAAAAAAATACTCGTTGCGATCAACAATTTGGTTTTAAAAACCGTAAAGAATCAGCGACAGTATTTTTATTCTAACTCATTTTATTAAACTAAAAAATATAATCAGCCATGGGTAGTATTTCTGCAAAGGATGTGAAAAAATTGCGTGATTTGACGGGCGCAGGCATGATGGATTGTAAAAAAGCATTAGCTGAATCTGACGGTGATGTAGAAAAGGCAATTGAATTCTTACGTAAGAGAGGCCAAAAATTGGCTGGTAAGAGAGCAGATAGAGAAGCTAAAGAAGGCGTTGTAATGGCGAAGACTTCTTCTGACAGAAATAACGGTGTATTGATTCGTTTAAGCTGTGAAACAGATTTCGTTGCTAAGACGGAAAGCTTTGTAGCTTTAGCGGATAGTATAGCAGAAATTGCCTTGACAAACCTTCCGAGCTCTTTAGATGATTTATTAGCATTGCCTTTCGATAAGGAATTATCAGTTGGTAAAAAGGTTGAAGAGCAAGTAGGTGTCATCGGAGAGAAGCTAGAAGTGAATAAGTACGAAAAAATCGAAACTAAGGCTGGTGAGGGTCAAGTGATTCCTTACATCCACGCTGGTTACCGTGCAGGCGTATTAGCTTCTTTGAATTTAGAAGGTCCACAATTTGTCGATTCAGGAAAAGACGTAGCAATGCAAATTGCAGCGATGAGACCTGTTGCTTTAGACAAAGACGGCGTAGATTCTGATACAATCGCGAAAGAGATTGAAATTGGTAAAGAGCAAGCTAGACAAGAAGGTAAGCCAGAAGCGATTCTTGAGAAAATTGCAGCAGGTAAATTGAATAAATTCTTCAAAGAAAGAACTTTATTGAATCAAATGTTTGTAAAAGATAATAAGAAGACAATTACTCAATACTTACAAAGTGTTGATAAAGACCTTACTGTTACAGCCTTTAAGCATGTTGAATTAGGTTAATACATGCTATTCTATAAAAAAAAGCGAATTATTCTTTTGAGTAATTCGCTTTTTTTTTGGCTATGGTTTAAATTGACCCTGGATTGTTGATTGAATTAAGACAACTATTCTCTCGATAATTCAAATTTAGTTAATTCCTATTCACCATTTAAAGAATAAAATAGCGTTTTTTTTAGAAAAATCCTATTGCATTCTTAGACAAAGTGTAAGAATAAATTGGTCGTTTTAAGCTAGACATTTTTTCTTCTAAGGAATGCTAAAAAATTAAGCATAGCTGGGCTACGGTTCCTTTTTTAGG
>JALZWC010000122.1 GCA_023300255.1 Saprospiraceae bacterium
GGCGACAGTGAATTCTGAATACTTACGTATATACCATAGCGTTCCTTGTAAGGCAGGTTCAAAAAAAACATTGGCGTAAGCCAATACTAACAGTTAAGATTATTTAATCTTTAGGTCCCATCTAACTTGAATAGTCTCCGATTAATAAATTTGCAGTTATGCGTATTAAACAAAAAACCTCCACCAATTTAATCTACCTATTTCTTATTACTATTTTCTTTTCCTCCTGTTATAATTCTGCTAAAATCACGCCTTCCAAAGAATTAATGTCCACAAAGGATTTTCCAAATATTTTAAATTATAAAGGCGTTCCAGATTCCGCATTGGATAGATCCGTTTATGCCTATTCTGATTTAGGTACATGGCATGGCTACGCATTACCTACTAAGGTAGACAAGCAATTACTAGGAAGCTTTATTGGGCCATATATCATGACCCAAGACAATGGGATTTGGCTGAGTGAGGCACTTACTAAAGTGGAAATCATCAATAGTGAAAACGGAGAAGTTATAGATTTATCCAAAGCTAAGATCTTCGAAAATAATTCCTATCCAAATCAATTGACTCAAGTCTTGCAAATCGAAAAACCAAATTTGTTTATTCAGACTCAATTGATTTTTATCAGTAATAGAACGGCTTTAATTAAAGTTGCTATACAGAATAAGTCACAAGATAAAAATCTAAGGCTTGCTGTGAGATGGAGTGGAGACAGTTTTTTGGAAGAAGTTCGATTTTCAAAAGAAGAAAATGGAATACGAGTGAATTTTGGAAAGAATGAAAATATTGGTTGGATTTCAACGCCTAATATAGATGACTTAGTCATAGACATAAGAACGAAGAACTATAGTGTTCAACTAGAAGACAAAATACTCCAACCTAATGAAATTTTAGAGACTTACTTAACGCAGACCTTCTGTTTCTCCGAACAAGAAAAGCAAAATGAAATGATTCAAATAGCAGAAGCTTTCCATCAGCCTGCTACTATTTTTAAAAAGAATCAAACCAATTGGGATAACAACCTACAATCAATTATTCCGAATTTAGATAAAGAATTTAATACGCCAGCACATCAACGAATAGCTGTGAAGTGTTTGCAGACTCTAAAAGGAAATTGGAAAAGTGCAGCTGGTTTTCTAAAGCATGACGGACTTTTTCCGAGTTACAATTATGAATGGTTTAATGGGTTTTGGTCTTGGGATAGTTGGAAACATGCGGTAGCGATTGCGCCATTTGATTCCCAATTAGCACAAAATCAAATTAGAGCGATGTATGACTTCCAAGATGAAATGGGGATGATTGCAGATTGTGTTTATCGAGATACCATTATAGAAAACCATAACTGGCGAGATACGAAACCACCTTTATCTGCTTGGGCAACTTGGGAAGTTTTTCAACATTCTAAAGACGAAGCATTTTTAAAAGAATTATTTCCTAAAATAGAAAAGTATCATAATTGGTGGTATCAGTATCGAGACATTGATAAAAACGGTTTATGCGAATATGGCTCGACAGACAATTCTTTAGTTGCTGCTAAATGGGAAAGTGGAATGGATAATGCCGTTCGTTTTGACAACACTAAAATGATCCCTAATCAATGGCAAGGTGGATCGATGAATAGAGAAAGTGTTGACTTAAACGCTTATCTATTCGCAGAGAAAAAGTACTTGGCAAAGATGGCTGCTTACCTTGGGAAAGAAAAAGAAGCACAAGTCTATCAAGAGACGGCACTACAATTGCAAAGTAAGATCCATGAAATGTTTTACGACGAAGAGAGTGGTTGGTTTTATGATATAGATTTGGAAACTAAAAAACACTTAAAGGTATATGGTGCGGAAGGCTGGATTCCATTATGGACTAAAGCAGCTACCCCCGAACAGGCCGCTAGAGTTCGGGAAACAATGTTAGACACGACTAAGTTTTTCACCTTTATTCCATTCCCAACATTGGCGGCAGATCACCCTAAATTTAAACCTAAAAATGGGTATTGGAGAGGTCCAGTTTGGTTAGACCAAGCTTACTTCGCTATTGAGGGTTTAAGAAATTATGGATATGAAGCCGATGCAATTAAAAGTACGCATCGCCTGTTTGATCGTTTGGAAGGCTTGAAAGATAGTGACTTACCCATTCGGGAAAATTATCATCCATTGACGGGAGAAGGAATGGAGTCCCAGCATTTTAGTTGGTCTGCGGCTCACTTGTTAATGTTGTTGACGGAATAGGTTTACTAATTTTTTTTACCACATAAAATTTTTAACCACATAGGTACATAGGTCACATAGCTAGTAACCATATGGCTTCCATACTATGTGCCCTATGTACCTATGTGGTTAAAAAAAAATGTTGTTTTATTACTTCTTCCCGTACTCCAAGCCTTCCATCAAATCAAAATTATGAAACTGGAAGTCCTCTTCAATTACCGCGCTTGATTTTTGCTGTGGTAAATCCTCTAATAAAACGAACGGCTGTTCGAAGACCCTACGATCCCCAAAGGGAGCCCAGCTTCCAGTAATAGCTCTTAAGGCTTCCTTAGATTTTAATACCTTCATCTCATGATTCCAATAAGGG
The DNA here is from genome assembly GCA_023300255.1 of Saprospiraceae bacterium. Classification (GTDB taxonomy): domain Bacteria; phylum Bacteroidota; class Bacteroidia; order Chitinophagales; family Saprospiraceae; genus JAFMDF01. The sequence continues at coordinate 2,566 of JALZWC010000122.1, forward strand.
CTATGAAAAAAGACATCGCCAGCCTTTCCAATTTCCTTTTCGCCTTCTAGAATCCATTCTGTTTCCCCACCTAGAATATAATAAAACTCTGGAGTTGCATGGCTATGGGTCACATTTCAATAGTAATATCCGCTCCATTTTTATTAGCCAACTCAATTCGTTTCAACCAATCCCCAATTTGCCCCATAGCATTTGCATTTATATGGCAAA
>JALZWC010000123.1 GCA_023300255.1 Saprospiraceae bacterium
TGAGTATATGAAAATTAGATTTTTTCTTCTAAGGATTCGAAAAAATCAGTGCATACCCATAGGTACGGACTTATTTTTTCGGATTCTTAGAAGGGAAAATATTTTTTCATATACCAACTTGTTATTTGTGAACAAGTCTATTATAAAGGAAAGGAATTATTTTACCTAAAATCATGTTCCTCAAACGTTTACTAAACTTTGAAAGTTTAGTAAACGTCCAGAAAACGTCCAGAATAAAACGCCTAAAAATAAATGGAAGACTCAAACAACAAGAAAAATTCCTACACCAAACTAAGTAGATTTCTTAGCATGTTACTTAGACATAAACCAGAGATACTTGGCATCTCCCTATCCGAAGAAGGTTGGACAGATACCCAAATGCTAATAGAAAAAATGAATGCCAATGGAAAAAACATTGATCTAGAAATCTTATCCATTATAGTAGACACCAACGATAAGAAACGCTATGCCTTTAATGCTGATAAATCCCAAATAAGAGCTAATCAAGGACATTCGGTAAAGGTCAATTTGGGCTATCAGGAAAAAACGCCCCCTAAAACATTATATCACGGAACGGCTCGAAAAAATGTAGATAGCATTTTTAAAATAGGCATAGAGAAAAGAAACCGTCATCAAGTACATTTAAGTTCTAATGAAGAGACAGCGATTAAAGTAGGACAAAGGCATGGAAAGCCCGTAGTCCTAATAGTACTTGCTGAAGAAATGCATAATGATGGTTTTAAATTTTATGAATCAGAAAACAGGGTTTGGTTGACAGATCACGTTCCTGTGAAATATTTGACTACTCATGAGTGAAGATCCCAAAACCTATCCTTATAGATAACACAACCATGATTGTCTCCGCACAAGTCGCCGACCATATAAATCTTACCCACCTCACCAAGCTATCCAAAGCCTATTGGGGTTATTCTGAGGAGCAAATGGAAAAATGGTCTACAGACCTCACCATTACACCGAGTTACATCACGAAGAATATCGTTTACAAACTAATCCAAAACGAAGCAATCATTGGTTATTATTCCCTTATTGCTATTGACCAACAAACTATTGAATTAGATAATCTATTTATTCATCCAAGCGTTATAGGTAAAGGAATTGGTAGTTTATTATTACAAGATGCTATTAATAGAAGTAGGTTGGACGATTATAGCTTAATGAAACTATACGCCGACCCACATGCTACTGATTTTTATTTAAAAAAAGGATTTGACGTGATTGGACAGTTAAAAACGACTATTCCAGATAGATTCTTACCGATCATGCAGCGAATATTGTAGTATTGGCTCCAAAACCTTTCATTTACTTAATGCGTAAGTATATAGACTTGTTACCCTTAAATAACTAATAGAAATACCCTTGTCATATTTGGCAAGAAATTTTCCTCTTTAATATTTGGTATGCATTTAAGGACAGTGACGAGAATAGATTCAGAATATATTTTTGACACGTTCCTAAGAGGCGAAACCACAATTTTACGTACTGATATTTACGGGGTCGAAGCTACGCTCCTTAGAAAAAGGAGAAATTATATTTCTATAGACGGGGTCGGGGCGATGCCCCTATAAAATACAAAAAGGAGCGTAGCTTCGGACCAGTCTATAGCAAAAAACTTCAATCAAGGATTTAAGGAGCGTAGCTTCGTCCCCGTAAATATATGCCAAATGTCGGTTAGCCCACTCAAGAGTCTCTAAAAGGCTATATTTTAGTAGTTTAGTATTAAAAAACCCACTTACTTGGAAAATCTAACCTTTCAATATCCTACTTGGTATTTATTCTTATGTCTTGGACTAGGCATTGGCTATGCGCTGATTGTATACCTACGAGACAAAACCTTTCTAGAAGAAGCTAGCTGGCTCAAATGGATCATGGCGATCTTACGAACCTTAGCCGTCACCATGTTAGCTGCCCTATTACTATCTCCACTGATTAAAAGTTTGATGACCGATACTAAGAAACCGATCGTGGTCTTAGCACAAGATCAATCAGAATCGGTTATGTCGGATATGTCAGAGGAAGAATTGCAGACCTATAAGACCAATTATGCCAACCTAAAAACGACTTTATCAGAAACATACGATCTAAAGGAATACGCTTTCGGAAATGAAGTACGAGAAGGAGTAGACTTTGCCTTTACAGATAAGGTAAGTAATATGTCAGAGGTATTAAAGTCGATGTATGATTTGTATAGCAATCAAAATTTGGGCGCCATCGTACTGGCATCTGATGGCATTTATAATGAAGGAAGCAACCCTGTATATGCAAGTACTCGCTTAGGCGCACCTATATATACGGTAGCCTTAGGAGATACGACTCCTCAAAAAGATGTATTAATCAAGCGAATTTTCCATAATAAGATTGCTTATTTAGGGGACAAGTTTAGCATACAAGTAGATGTTTCCGCACAGAATAGTGCTGGCGAGGCTACCAATATGACTATCTCTAAGGTTGTCAATGGAAAAAATAAAAAACTACAGAACGTACCGATCAGCATTAAGAAAAATGATTTCTTCAAAACACAGGAGATTATTTTAGAAGCGGATCAGGCGGGCGTACAACGATTTAGAATAGCCTTAAACAAAGTAGCAGGAGAAGTCACTACCACTAATAATGTAAAAGAAATTTTTATAGATGTATTGGATGCTAGACAAAAAATATTGGTCGTTGCCAATTCTCCACATCCTGATTTAACGGCTATCAAACAGGTCGTGGAAAAGAATAAAAATTACGAAATAAAAATTGAATATATTAATAAATTAAAGGCGAACGTAGACGACTATAATTTTGTTATTCTACACCAATTGCCAAGTACTACAAATGATGCTAGTAGTTTATTAAATCAATTAAATAGCAAAAAGAAGCCTCGATTATTTATTGTTGGTAGCCAAAGTAACTTAGGGCTAGTGAGTAGTGCCCAAGATCTACTATCCATCAAGGGGGATACCAATACGCCTAATGAGGTTCAAGGAATTACTGCTACTGATTTCTCTCTATTCACAATAGATGACAATACAAAAGAAAACTTACCCAACTTTGCCCCATTAAATGCACCTTTTGGAGATTTTGCCGCAAGTGCTAATGGTCAAACCTTATTGTATCAAAGGATTGGCAAAGTGGATACCAAGTATCCACTATTCATGTTGGGAGAAGTACGAGATATTAAGACAGGTATCCTTGCAGCAGAAGGCATTTGGAAATGGAAAATGTTTGATTATTTACAGCATCAAAACCATGATATCTTTGACGAAATCATTGGCAAGTCTATCCAATACTTAACCTTAAAAGAAGATAAACGAAAATTCCGAATTAGTTTGGATAAAAATATTTTCAATGAAAATGAACCTATCTTATTTGATGGGGAAGTATACAATGAAAATTATGAACTGATTAATGAATCCGATGTCAGTCTAACGATCAAAAATGAAGCGGGCAAAGAATTCCCTTTTACCTTCAATAAGACAGCTAGTTCTTATAGTCTAAAAGCAGGCCTCTTTCCCGTAGGCAATTACACCTATAAAGGTTCGACCTTTTATAATGGACAAGAATTGAACTATAAGGGACAATTTAGTGTACAACCACTACAATTAGAATCGTTTGTAACTACTGCAGATCATGGCTTATTGCGACAATTGAGTGAGCAATTTGGTGGGGAAATCGTTTATCCAGCAGACATTGCCTCTATCTCTGATAAAATAAAAGATAAGAAATCTGTAAAGCCTGTTTTATATCAAACGACTAAAACTCGTTCTGTTATTAATTTAAAATGGGTGTTTTTCTTATTAATGGGCATACTGATAGTGGAATGGTTCTTACGTCGGTATTATGGAGCGTATTAGAGAGGTCAGATTGCTGCGCTGTCAGACCACTTTGTTGTCAGATCGCTGCGCTGTCAGATCAGTCTAGATATTGTCGAAATTGATAGATAACAACTATAATTATTTGTTAATGGACTGTTGAAGAATAATAAATAATTGCATTTTGAGTATTTAATTAGAGAGGTGTGTAAGAATACTATCTTAGTTTCAGAACATATTAGCGACAAGATAGAAGAATCAAATTTGAAACTACTACTGTCAACAGTTGATTGTCAACATTTAAGCGGGATGCCCCGTCCAAAAACTGTTTGACCGGAGATGAGGGAGTATACTACCGAACCGCTTGCGGATGGGTGGCCTTTTTTGGACTAGAATTTTTGGTTCTTTTTTTTCAATGAAAAAAGAACATACATCTAGTTGCACTATTTAAAGCATAGACATACAATTTTATGAAAAATATACTATTAACTTTTTCTCTAATCCTAGCTTTTAGTTTCCAATCGTTTGCATCCATGATGCTGATACCGATGGATACCGATCAAAAAGATCATTTAAAAGCTTATGGAATTGCCTATTGGGTATTAAATCAAGAAGTAGAAGCTTGGTGGCTATTGAATTATAGAGGCGGTAGTTTTGCTTTCCCCTATACAGAGACTTTTGAAAAAGAATGCTTGACAAGGAATGTTTCTTACGAAGTAATACCTGATGCAGCCTATAATAAAATCATCAACGACATTGCCAATCCAGAAGTTAATATGGACATAATGAAGTTGGAGGTAGCACCGAAAATTGCCGTATACACACCAGCATTTAATGCCCGTCATGGTAGACGAGTACAGCCTTGGGATGATGCCGTTACCTTGGTGTTAACCTATGCGGAGATTCCTTATGAAACGGTCTATGATCGAGAGGTCATGACGGATAAATTACCAGAATACGATTGGTTACACTTACACCATGAAGACTTTACTGGTCAATATGGACGGTTCTACAGATCTTTTGGTAGTACGCCTTGGTATAAAGAAAATAAGCGAAAGATGGAAGAATTATCGACCTCTCTTGGCTATGAAAAAGTATCTCAATTAAAATTAAATGTCGTTAAAAAAATTAGCGAATATGTAGAAAGCGGCGGCTTTATGTTTGCCATGTGCTCTGCTACGGATACTTACGATATTGCATTAGCTGCAGAAGGGATAGACATCTGTGCAGAAATGTATGATGGAGACGGAGCAGATCCTAATGCCCAATCAAAGTTAGACTTTAGTAAGACCTTTTGCTTTAAGGAATTCGAATTAATTAAAAATCCATTACAATACGAATTTGCTACCATTGATAGACCGCAAACTAAGCAGGTAGCACCAGAAGTTGATTACTTTACCTTATTCGATTTTTCGGCGAAGTGGGACCCTGTTCCAACGATGTTGACGCAATGTCATACTAGAACCGTTAAAGGATTTATGGGACAAACAACTGCTTATCAAAAGAACATGATTAAGTCGGATGTTTTGATCTTAGGGGAAAACAAACCAGTATCAGAAACGCGTTATTTACATGGCACAAGAGGGCAAGGTTTCTGGACCTTCTATGGTGGCCATGATCCAGAAGATTATAAGCATTATGTTAATGACCCAGAAACGGATTTAAATTTACATCCAAATTCTGCGGGCTATCGTTTGATATTGAATAATATTTTGTTTCCTGCGGCTAAGAAGAAGAAGCGGAAGACGTAATTAAAAGAGGTCAGAAGTCAGATCGCTGCGCTGTCAGGGGTCAGATTTATGATGTTGACAAGAATCAAAATATAACTGTCGGGTATCGGCAAATTAAAAAGGGAAGGCAATGATTATTGCTTTCCCTTTTTTCTTCAATTCTTTTCAACTTCAAAATCATCGTTCTGCAAATCTTTACCAGTAAAATTAAAACCTCCTAAATCAAAATCTTCCCAAAATTGATCTTTAAGATTTGCTTGACTTAAACTATCATTACTATCTATAGATTGAATATAATAATTGTATTTTCTTATCAAATTTTCTCTTGTAAAATATTTATCTTCTTTTTCCAGACTAATCCGTTTATAGATTTCTTTATCTCCATATATTGAAGAGATAATTAACAGAGAGTCTTTTGTTAATTTCAAGGTAAAATCATCATTTCCTCCATTATATCTTTTTTCTACTATTCGTTCTCCGTTAATAATAATAACAATATTATCATTATTAATATCCAATTCTTTATAAGATACATTGTCTTTAGCCGAATCTATCATTATCCAATACCCATCCCATGTATTTTCTTGCCTATTTTTACAGGAGAGTAAAATCATTAAAATTAAAAAGAATAACACCTTTACCTTCATTAATTTATTTTGAATGAATTTTAAAATATCATAGCCATCTACAATTCTTGCAGAAGTCTGTCGATTTTTATCAACCTACACTAAAATAATACAAATACGATTACCCAAAATTTCCTAATACTCTATGTTCAAGTTTTTAAAAACCAAAAAAGCAGGTCACTCTCCCTTATTGCTGAATAAAAGGAATTAAAATTCTGAAAAAATCACAATAATTTATG
>JALZWC010000124.1 GCA_023300255.1 Saprospiraceae bacterium
AAAAAATACACTCGATTAAACTATCAATTACTTATGACTTGAACTACTAAATCATAAATCTTCAACTTAATTCTTTCAAGTAGGCATACTTGAAGTTTTACCAGAAAGGATTACATTTCCAGTACCGATTAAGTTAACACCTACTTCAACTACATCTACAGCTACTTCAATATTTCCTGTACCAAGTAATTTAATATTAAGATTCTCCGTTTTAAAAGTATTTCGTCCAACAATCTTTCCTGTTCTTCGATTCTCAAGATATTGGACGCTAGGCATAGTAATAGAAATATCAACTTGCGTATTTCTATAGACTTGCTCATACAGGATCGTCAATATACCATCATTGTCAATTGTTAATGCTTCAATTTGGCTAACAATATTTTCTGGTCCTGTAGCTACAATAGAAAATTTTTCTCCTTCTGTTATTTCAACATTTGCAGAAGTTTGCAATCGAATACCTGTGAATGAATTGATGTTAATTGATCTAGTAACATTGACCTGCTCGTTTCGATTAAGAGGTAATGTGCTACAACTTGAAAACAATAGAATACTAACTAAGCTACTCAATAAAGAAAATTTTAAAATTTTCATAATCTTATTTTTTTGAAAAAATATTTTTTTTTGCAGAACAACTAGGAAGGAGTAGAATTACCGTCAAGAGTGTTTTGTTTTAATTAGCAATTATTCAGCATGGTACTACTATATCTTTTCTAATTCTTCTATTAACAGTTTGTTTTGACCTTTGAATTTAATATTCATTTTTCTTGATATTTTTCTAATTTTTATTAGAAAATTTGTAGGGATTATTGAAATTTCTGGGTGTCTATTTTCAAATCCATTTAAATGTAAGCTGTCGTTCCTCCAGCGATTAGTTTCATCAATCAGACTTATTGTATCTTCTTTGATTATCCATTTACCAGTCACTATATTGCCACATGTTTGGAGATAAAATGAGGAGTCTTCATTTATTTGAAGTGTGTTTCCTACACTTGTGACCTCATTATTTAGTCCCATCCATGCTAATTTTAATTTTGAAAACTCTTTTGATTCATAAGTTCCTATAATGGAAATTTCTTCCTTTTGACAGGAGGTCAAAAGCAGAATTGCTAGAGTTGAATAAGTTAAAATATTTTTCATTTTATAGTTGTATAATTTGGAGTCTAACCACCTGCAATCTCAAAAAGTCTACTAGCAATTGTCAATACTTCATCTGAGGCCCTAGAAGTATTAGATAAAACGATCACAAAAAAATCTTGTTCTGGTAACATCAAAAACATTGTAGAAGCTCCTGTTTGCGCTCCTGGATGACCATAAACAGAACCATAATTAGGTATTTCATCAAGAAAGTACCACCCCAACCCATAAGGAATACCATTATTTTCTATGCTAGGAATTTCGAACATTATTTCTAAAGATTCTTCGGAAATAAAAGCATTATCTAAAATAGCATTTCCAAATTTCATCATATCATCCAAAGTAGAATAGAAACCACCCCCAGGTATACGATCACTCAAATTATTAGGTGTTGCTACCTCAATGTTACCTCTATTATTTCTATGATATAATTCAGATTTATTTTCATAAGATCTATCCCTTTGTTCTATTCCAGTATTTATCATTCCTGCAACATCCCAAATATTTTCTTTTATATAGTCTTCATAGCTTTGTCCACTTACTGTTTCTATTATTCCTCCCAAAACCACGTAACCATAAGTGGTATAATTAAACGCGGTACCTGGAACAGCTACCAATTCTCTATCTTTAAAGATGTCAATGGCATCTTTTATGGAATCGTATGCTATTTGGTTTTCAATTTCGGCTTCATTTTGATAAGCAGCAATACCTGAAGAATGATTCAATAAATGTCTAACAGTTATGGTTCCTTCTGGTTTTACTGGAAAATCTGGCAGATATTCTTGAATAGGACTATCTAAATCTAATTGGCCAGTTTCGAATAACTGTAAAATACCAATAGCTGTCATAGGCTTTGCTATAGAAGCGAGTCGGGTTAACATGGTGGTGCTAAAAGCCTTATTAGAATCCTCATCTCCAAGCCCTGCTGCATATGTCCAAACAGAATTATCTGAAGAGTAACCTGCCGCTATTCCCATCATTGCTTTTTCTTCAATCGCTAAATCTAAAAGAGCATTTTCTTCTAAGGGTAATTCTCCACTTAAGAACATTTCCTCTTTACAAGAAGAGTTTAGGAGTATTAAAAAGAAAAATAAACCGATAATTCTTTTCATAATTTATTTTTTGTGTTTTGATAAAAGAGGCAAAATGTTAGAAATAGAAGAATATATTCAATCAATTTGCAATTAATACTTATCCCAATATATTCTTTAAAAGGAAGGAAAAGAAAGAAAAACGTACGAATATGGTTGAATAGGACACGGAGACACTTAAAGCGGACGTGTGTTAAGGCTTTTTTAACATTAAGATATTCTTAACTTAAAATGCTTAGCTAGGCTTAATTATTCGATTTTGAGTAGATAGCCATTCTTTAAAACTCTTAGAATTGTTCTTGTTTAATTTACAGTCTATTTCTGAAGGAGGGATCAAGCTAATATGGATTTGTCTATTTGGAAGAACTTTATAAGAATGAATGGCTAATTGATTGATCAAAAATTGCCTGTTTACTCTGTAATAGTTTTTTTGCCCCAAAATGGTATGCAAGTCATTTAAAGGTTCATTAACGATATGTGTTTCTCCTTTAATCGTTTTTAGGTAAGTAATTTTGTTGGATATATAGAGGTAGGCTATTTCAGTAAACGCTAAGTAAATGGTTTTTCTATTTTTTTTAATTTCGATAAAATTAGAGGTAGAGAGGGAGATTTGTGGTGTGTTTTTTATTTGCTGCTTTCCTTCTATTTTTTTTGTATAGGCAGTATGCCCCCAATAGGCGTATATTGTATTAACAAGAACTATAAATGTTATTTCCGTTGGTAAATCAGAATTTAAATATATTCTTGGATTAAAAGACCAGTTTAAAACATTAACTTCTATGTAGGTAAAAATAGATCGAAATACTGCATAAATTAGTAAAGTAAATAATACTTGAAGTATAAACCTTTTATTTGAATTAGTAGAATTGAGAGGAATACGTTTATCAAGAACCCTTATACAGAATCTAAAGAAACCCCAAATTACTAGTACTTCAATGAACGTAAAGACGAATATTTTAAAGAATTTTAAGCCAAATATAAAAGCTAAGTTATAATCCGAACCTACGATTGTTGTAACGAATGAAATGATAGGGAGAAGGCATAGAACAATTATCTTGTCATTATAAGGCGTATTTTCTTTCATGTTTTTCAATGATAATATTAGGTAGAGGCGCACTTCTTTAATCTCGGCTTTACAAAGTCAAAGAGGCACGAAGTAAAATATATTCTCCGTGCCTCTGTGTCTCCGTGTTCTAAAAAAAATCTAACTCAGTACTCCTTTTCCCCTTACAAACTCACCACCTCAAAGCCCAGCACCCCAAGATCCTCCCAAAACAAAGGATAAGACTTATCAACCACTCTAGCCTCTTCCACCACAATCTTTCCGAACATAGCTAAAGGTGCAAAAGCCATAGCCATTCGATGATCTTCATAGGTAGGGAAAGTAGGTGCCTCAATAATAACTTTCCCATCTAGCATAAAATATTCCTTATCTGATTTTGGAGAAAAACGTTTAGGCAAAGGAGACAAGTACACCTTCATTTTTGATAGCTCCTTTTTTAAGGCAGCGATTCTATCTGTTTCCTTAATACGCAAAGTTTCTAAACCAGAAAATAAGCCTTGAACGCCTAAGCCTGCACAGATAACTGCAATGGTTTGTGCTAGATCTGGACATTTAATAAAGTCCCATTCAAATAATGGCGGTAAGTCTGTGTCCATTTTTGATAGGTGTACCCCTTTGTCATTAAAAACACTTTTGATGCCGAATAGCTGCATCATTTCTACCAACACAGAATCCCCTTGCACACTCTCTTCAAACAAGCCATTTAGTTGTAGGTCTAGCTTATCAGAAAAAGCCGCCATTGCATAGTGATAAGAAGCACCAGACCAATCCGCTTCCACGGTAAAAGGCTTGGCTTGGTACGCTTGTTTTTTTATAATAATCGTTTGATCGTTCCATTCATGCTGCACTCCGAAATACCCCATCATGTTGAGCGTCATTTCAATATAAGGACGAGAAACAATTTTACCATCCAAGCTTAATTCTAAGCCCTTCGGTAAGGTAGGCGCAATCATCAACAAAGCAGAAATATATTGACTACTAGTTCCCGCAGAAATTGTTAGTTGATTAGTTTCTCCTAAGCTGTTCGGGGCATGTATTTTTAATGGCGGATAACCTTCGTTTTCTAAATAGTCTATATTCGCTCCCAGCTTTTTCAAAGCCTCTACTAAAACACCAATAGGCCGCTGCTTCATTCTATCCGAACCCGTCAAAGTCTGCGTGCCTTCTTGCATAGACAAGTATGCTGTTAAAAATCGGAAAGTAGTGCCTGCTGCGCCTGTATCTCGAACATCCGAATCACTTTTCAATAAAGCATCCATTAACACCGTGTCCTTAGAACTAGAGAGTTTGTGAATCGGAAAATCTTCTTCGCACAAAGCTCTTATAATTAAGGCTCTATTCGCAATACTCTTAGATCCATTTAGGGTAATTTCGCCTATAATTTTTTTATCTGATTTTGTAACAGTAACGTTCATTTAAAATTGTTTTTAATTCTATTTTGGCACGCTATCAAAATCTAGTTTTCAAAGTCTCACTGGTATCATTTAAGAGGCATCAAGGTGGCGATGGCCCGTTGGTTTCAGCGGAGCAATTGAAACAAACTAGAATTTTTGTTTCTTTTTTTTCAATGAAAAAAGAAAAAGAATCTAAAGAACAAAAGTAGAATTAATTAATCCATTAAATATTTACAGCCAATGATCGAGGCTTCAAATTTACTACTCACCAACAACCCCCATTCCAAAAAGAGCAAAATCATATTTGACGGGATCAGTCGAATCAAATTTTCGTAAAGCAGTAGTTAATTCCAATACGCTTAACCAATCGGTTTGTTTGCGTTGTAATAAACCTAATTTTCTAGCCACTCTATCTACATGCACATCCAAAGGCATAAGTAGTTGAGCAGGCTTAATATTTTTCCATAGACCGAAATCTACGCCTTTTTTATCTTGTCTAACCATCCATCGGAGGAACATGTTCAATCGCTTGCAAGAAGATTTTCGCTTAGGGGTAGCAATATGCTTTTTTGTTCGATGCGGCGCATCTGGTAGCGAGAAAAAATCTTCATGAAAACCAATTAATGCCGGACCAATATGTTCATCCGTTGATTGAAGATGCTTGGCAAAAGCCATTTCCAAGGATTGGTGTTGTTGATAGTATTGTTGAAAGAATTCTAGGAAGTACAGCGTATCTGTCGCCTGAAAAGTTCGATGTTTAAACGATAAAAAATTTTCTCTATCCTTTTCTTGATGATTTACCATGAAGTCATGCGGCGCTCCACCCATCAACTCCACTAATTCATTACACTTATTTATAATTGTTTTTCGTTGCCCCCAGGCTAACATAGAAGTCCAAAACGCCATTATTTCAATATCCTGTAATTTTGAAAATTGATGTGGTATTTGAATGGGATCATCCGCAATAAAATCAATCTGATTAAACTGCAGGACCTTGCTGTCTAAAAGCTCTTTGAGGTTATCCATTAATTAATTTGATTCCTTAATTTCAAACTGCCAACGATAAAATCTCCTACCTGCTGCCCCTGCTTGATGCCATTATAACAAGCAGGCCCGTAGTGAATACCACCATACAATCGACTAATCGCCGCTTCTTCAGAAGCTTCTATAAAAGAAGAAAAAGATCGAGTTGGTAAACCATATTCTTCTTCCGTATTATCATCGAAAGCGAAAGAGTCCCCATAAAGGTTAGTCAAAGTTACCGCTGCTGCACGGGAGATGACACTGTGTCCACTAGTATATTCTGGGAAAGGAGGCGTTTGTAATAAAGGCGCCCATTCCTCATCTATATGTTCATTAATAACCGTTTCTGGACGAACCAATTGAGATCGATATTTTTCATCCCAACAAGAGATAAAAGCATCTGATAAAGTAATAGAGGTAATAGTGTAAGCCTCTATTGCTTTCATGAAATCTACATTTGCTTTTTTTGCAGCTAATGCCGTAATATTAATCCAATGACCACCAGGCGTAATTTTTTTGGTAGCAAACATGACATGTCCTTGATGGTGAGATACATAAGGATTGCAATCCCAAAATTCAGCAATGGCAACACGGTCTTCTCTTTCTTCTTCTAAAGCTGCATAGACTTCTAATACCTCTTTATAAAACAAACTCCCTTTGCTCATATCATAAGCAGTCGGAGGATCTGGAACGAACTGATCTGCATTCTGTAATACAAAAGGGCGAATTTTTTTCCAATGAGGTTCTATACCATCCGTATAGTCTGGAGGAGTCGGTCGCCATTTAGCAGGATCTTCTGGAATAGAATATTTAGGGAAAGTTCTAGTTTCTTTATAATTGTCTGTTCCAGACCATGCGATAATGTGTTTTGCCATTTGCTCGCCATATTCAATGGAGCGTTGGTAGACCGCCGCTGGCATCTTTAATGCTTTGAACTGCTCCAACATTTCTTTTGTAAAGACTTCAATTTTTTCTTCAGAAAAAATAAAGGCTTTACTCACCACTAAAAAAGCATGTACACTAGCCAATGGGTAGCAATATTCTTTACCCGCTTCTGGCTTTGGAACATTCTTTAATTCTTTTACTTGTCCTTCGAGTGTTCTATATTCTGGATAGGCATTAATGATCACTTCATAAGCAGCGATACTAGGATAAGCATAAATTCTACTCGCTTGTGGTGGAGAGAAAATATCATGCACAATGACATCTGTCAATTGCTTCATAGACTGGTGCATCCATTCTGCTTGTAGCGCCTCTGTCTGGTAGTTTGGATTTACATCTTCTTTACAAGCAGTACACAAGAAAAGCATTAATAGAAAACTGTATCCTAATCTTTTTAATTTCATCTCACTTTTATTTTTCATTCCTAAGGGAATGCATTAATGCTAAGTCCTATTTATTAGAATTAATAGGAGTGTATAACAAAGTTGGGGCAGCCAATTTATTCATCCGATCACTTCCAGTGGAATATCGTCAACTTAAGAGTCACTGCTCTAAATTAGACGTTGTTTCTTCTTTTTCCATTGCTGAAAAAGAAGCAAAAAAGCTAGTTAAAAACAAACCCTCCGGTGTTTTTAACGGGCCATCGCCACCTTGATGCTTCTTATATGTTGACAGTGTGACGTTGACCAAAGGGCATTCAAATCCTTAAGTTGACGACATTCGGCTAACGCCGTCCGATGAATTGCGTTCCCCATCGGACGGCGCTAGCCATCCGATGAGAGAAATCGTTACTTCATTAGCTCAAAATGTACATTTATTATTTCCCAATACTAACCAACGATAAAAGATCGTATCTCCTACTTTAATTTTTTTTTGAAAAATAATACA
>JALZWC010000125.1 GCA_023300255.1 Saprospiraceae bacterium
AGTACCCGTACCCGTTGTAAGCGCAATGGCACCATCACAAGCATTGACACAATTCACATTGGTTTTAGTAATGCTCGGCATCGTTGTGCCAGTATTGTTAATAACTATCGTGTTTTCTCCAGTACAACCATTTGCATCTGTAGCAGTAACGGTGTAAACACCACTAGCTAAATCGTTACGCGTATTTCCTGTACCCGCATCAGACCAAGCATAAATGTATGTGCCCGCAGGCGTTACACTAATAGAAGCGGCACCATTAGAAGCATTACAATCTGCATCGGTAGTACTATTTACTATAAGATCTAAACCACCATCAATATTAATATTGATAACTAGATAATCTTCACAGCCATCAGCGTCCACAATTTTAATAGAGTGGGAGCCAGCGGCTAAATCGGAGAACGTAAAAGTATTAGCGCCAGTGTTAGTAACTGCACCACCATCAATAGAGATCGCAAAAGGTGCTGTACCATTTTCCCAGGATAAAATAGTTGAACCATTATCCTCTGGACAAATAGCCGGATTATTTTCTTCGACCATTAAGTTAGGAGCGCCAACATTACCAATCGGAATTTCTAAAATATGGGTACACTCCCGCATACCATTTTCGATGGTTACAAAGTAAACGCCCGCACTCAAATTATTCGCCATATTAGACGAGCTAACATTATCCGACCAAGTATAAGTTAAAGTAGATTCGTCTCCACCAACAATATCAATTGTTACAGAACCATTGTCTTCTCCACAAGCAGCATCAATAACTAAGGTACCTTCTGGTGTGAAGCAACAACCTTCTGCTACGACATTTATATCAACTGATTTATCACAGCCGTTTTCGTCCATTACATTCAAGGTATAAATTCCCCCTTCGGTGATTGTTACACAAGAATCGGTTAAACCTTCGATACCCGTACCAGACCAAGAGTAAGTATAGTTACCAGTACCACCTAGCACATTAGTGATACAAATTTCACCATCGGAACAAGTAACAGGCGTGACTTCAAGGAAGACATCGATCGCTTCTGGTTGAGTAATGACAATTGTATCAAATGCCATACAACCTGTTGCGTCCGTATATTTTATTTGATATTCACCAGCACATAAATTACCATCTGCTAAGGCTAATGGAACAGTTGTTCCGTCTTCTTTAACAATGGCAAAGGTTCCTGTGTTAGTAGGAAAAATAATGCTACCATCGCAAGCATTAGGACAATTAATATCCGTGGAATTTAAGACTGGCATGGTAACATTACTATTATTAATTACTATGGTTGTTTCTCCTGTACAGCCATTCGCATCGGATGCTGTAACGGTATAAATACCGCTTGCTAAATCAGTACGAGTCGCACTCGTTCCTGCATCTGACCAAGTGTAGGTATACGTTCCAGAAGGGCTTATATTGATGGTAGCTGTTCCAGTGTTTGCACCACAATCAGCATCAGTAGCACTGTCTACAACCAATTCTAGTCCGCCATCACTTTCAATAGTGATGGTCAAAAGACCTTTACAGCCCTCTGTATCTGTTATTATTATTGAATGCGTACCTGCTGCTAAATTATTGAAAGTTTGAGAAGTTCCTCCTGTATTAATAGGTGTGCCTCCATCTATAACAACACTATAAGGAGCAGTTCCGTCTACCCAACTTACGCTTACACTACCATCATCATTTGGACAAGTAGCGGGTTGGATTGCATCTATCCTTAAATTAGGTCCGTCAGTATTGCCTACTATAATTTCTAGCGTTTGGGTACACTCTGGTGTACCATTTTCAAGGGTAACAGAGTAGGTGCCTGCGCTTAAATTATTTGCAGTATTAGTATTGTTGCTTCCGTCACTCCAAGTGTAAATAATTGCATTAGTATCGCCACTTAGAATATCTATAGTAGCAGAACCATTGTCTTCTCCACATCCCGCATCAATTACAACAATACCTCCTGGGGTGAAACAACAGCCTTCTTCTAAGACTGGAATTTCTACTGCTTTTTCACAACCGTTTCTATCGGTAACTAATAAGGTATACACACCTGCTTGAGTAATCGTCACGCAAGTATCACTTAATCCTTCGATTCCAATTCCCATCCAGGTGTAAGAATAATTACCTACACCACCTAGTACATTCGTTATGCAAATTTTTCCATTGGCACAAGTAATAGGGGTGATTTCTACAAAGACATCTATTGGTGCTGGTTCCGTGATAAGGACTGTCTCAAAAGTCATACAACCATTAATGTCGGTATATTGAACAATGTATTCTCCTGCGCATAATTCGCCATTAGTAGATCGCGTCGTTACATTTTCATTGGCCATATTAAAGATAAGACAAGTACCGTTTGCTTTTGTAGTTGTAATACTACCATTGCAACTATTGGCACAAGTCACTTCTGTTTTTAGGACGGTAGGCATCGTTACGCCTGCGTCATTTATTATGATTTGAGTTTCGCCAGTACAAGCATTTGCACTACTAACGATAACTGTATAAATACCTCCTGCTAAGTTATTTCTAGTATCACCACTACCTCCA
>JALZWC010000126.1 GCA_023300255.1 Saprospiraceae bacterium
CTGCTATGCACTAGTTTTTTGACTTCCTAAGACAGAAAAATGACTAACCCAACTTGTAACATTTATTATCTCCTCATTCCTAAGCCAACCAATAAATAATATCTATACAAGAAGTATCAGCTTATCGTTAATCCATAGGAAAAGACTAGATTTAACCAAGGATAACAATAAAAAAACATTTTTTGCTGCCTTTTCATCCTCAATAATAAAATATTAAGATATATTTGCATTTAAAGCCACGATTCTACTATAAAATTCGTTACTTCAATAAAGGATACATAGTCTAAATATTAATTTCTAACCCACTGCTTTATTATAATCCATTTTTGAAACCATACAAAAAATAGAATAGAGAGTAGAGAAGCGAGAATAGAGATGTACTACGTTCAAAATAGACGAGCCTTCGTTATTTTTTAAACGAATTACATCTCTACTATCGCTTCTCTTTTCTAAAACCTATATGGTTTTGAATAATCCATGTACAAAAAGACAAGCCAATCTCTAATGATTAGCTATTTTTTATTTTAAACCTAAAAATTATTGAATTTTATGAGCAAGCTATGCCAATTAACCTTACTTTTTTGTTTGGTGTGTTCTGTATCAGCTTTTGCACAGCCTTCCAATCTACCTGAAAATACAGAAGCAGGGAAGTGTTATGCAAAATGTCTGATCCCTGATGAGTTTGATTTAGCAACTTCTCAGATTGAGACAAAAGCAGCTTACACAAAATTAGATGTGATCGCTCCATCTACTGAAACGATTACACGTCAGGTAATGGTCAAGGCGCCTGGAAGTGAATTAGTTCCTGTACCTCCTACTTATGAGACAGTTACGGAACAAATATTAATTAAGCCAGAGAGCAAGCAATTAATTCCAGTTCCTGCTACATATGAAACGTACACAGAAACTATATTAGTTCAACCTGCTAGTACTAGAATTGTACCTGTAGCTGGTAGTTATGCTCCTGTTACAGATAATCAAGTTTATGTTGGAACATCTAATGGTGTGAGTAATGGTAAAGGAAGTAATCCAGGATCTTTTAATCCAGCTGATTTAGATGCTGTTGGTTCTGCCCTTGCTACACAATCTGTTCCATCTAGTGGTGTAATTAACCGAGGCGGCGGCGGAAATGGTGCCGGAAACGGCGGTGCTGGAAATGGTGCAGGCGGTGCTGGAAACGGTGGTGCTGGAGGAAGTGGTGGCGCAGGTAATGCAGTAAATTATACTGCAGGTGGTGCTGGAAATGGCGCAGGCGGTGCTGGAAACGGTGGTGCTTATGGAAGCAGTGCAGAACAATTAGCTACGGTAGGTACTATTATGCCTTATTTGATTAAGGCCGCATCTGTAAGAATCGATAAAGTTCCTATGGAATATGAGTCTGTTACAGAGACTGTAGAATTAAAGCCTTCTACTACAAAGTGGGTTAAAAGACAAGCTGATAAGAATTGTTTATCTGCTGATCCAAATGACTGTTTAGTATGGTGTTTAGTAGAAGTACCTGCTGAATATACAACTGTTACAAAGCAAATAGCTAAAGGTTGTGCAGCAGGATATACAAGAAGTGGAAAGGAAGGACAATATGGTTCTACTGGTGGAAGAGATCAATGTATTCAAGTAACGCAGATTCCTGCTGAATATGGATCTAGACAAGTAGTTCAAACTGCTCCTGGCTATAGAGAAGAAGTAATTCCTGCACGATACAAAACTGTTACTAAGCAAAGAATTGTTAATCCTGCAACAGTACAGGAAAGAGTAATTCCTGCAGAATATGCTACAGTAACTAAGCAAGTAGTGAAGAATCCTGCTGGTTATGTTAGAAAAGCTGTTCCTGCATCCTATAATTCAGTTAGCCTTCCTCAGAGAAACGGTTTAATGTTAAAGCCTGGTTATAGATGGACAGATTCAGGTCTTGTTTATAACCCTAACTATAATGGCGGTGGTGCTAATGGTGGTGCTGCTGGAAACGGCGGTGCTAATGGTGGTGGCGGCAGAGGTGGATACGGTTCTACTGGTCCTATGGTAGCAGGAGATACGCCTGTTGACCCTGCAAGCTCTGATGCTTATTCTAACTGGGATTCTGCTGGTTGTCCAACTGGTTATTCTTTTGACACGAATGACAATACTTGTAAAAGAACCATTCAAGTTCCTGCGGAGTATGCTTCTGTAACTAAAAAAGCAGTAAGCAAAAAAGGTGGCTTTACAGAATGGAGAGAAGTACTTTGTTCTGGTGATGTAACAGTATCTGTTATTCGTCAAGTACAAGATGCTTTAAGAACAAAAGGCTACGATCCAGGTGCTTCAGATAATGTAATGGGTGCAAGAACTAAAGCTGCTTTAGTTAAGTTCCAAAAAGATAATGGTCTTCCTGTTGGTCAGTTAGATTTCCAAACATTGAAAGCTTTGGGTGTTAACTACTAATAAGTAAGATAAGTCTTGATAGACTAAGCGGTAAGGTAATTGATTTTACCTTACCGCTTTTTTTATTTTGAGAGCGTATATAAGTAGGTCGAATCAATTAAACGGGTAATTTATAAACATCTTTTTCCGTCTAAGAATCCGAAAAAATAAGTCCGTAGCCCTGCTATCCTGCCTGGCGGCCTGTCTAGCTAGCCAGA
>JALZWC010000127.1 GCA_023300255.1 Saprospiraceae bacterium
AAAACTAAGCATAGCTGGGCTATGGTTCTTTTTTTAGGATTTCTTAGAAGGAAAAAGGGCAGTTTAAAATGGCTAATTTATTCTTACACTTTGCCTTATTACTTCACTAATAACATTAGTTTGCCTCCTAAGCTGCCTTGCCCTTTTACTCGTATTTCATAAAAATAGACACTAGGTATTAAATTTTCATTAGAAATACGTACCTCATTATCTTGGAAATCATATTGCCGAATTTGTTGACCTAACTGATTGTATAAATACAACTGTCCTTCTACAATTTGGTCTTGGTTTATTTTGATACTAGTACTTGTAGTAAATGGATTAGGCTGCAAACTTACAAGCGTAGGAGGTAATTGGATCGTACTCGTACTAACAAACGATTGATAAAAGTCTTTACCTACTAGATGCTGGGTCGTATTAGTGAATATAGGTTTATTAAAATCAAAATAGATACCTGCTTGGTTAGTGATGCTTGTTTCTAATGGTACATCTTGTTGTTGCTCCAATTTAAAGGAAACAAAACCATTGGAGCCTGGTTCGTTGGTGAAACTATCTACCAGTAAGATGTCGTCAAAGGTAAAAGTTAGAACGTTGCCTCTTTGAATGGCCAATTTATAAGGATGACTACTGGTTAAGTCCGATAAACTATTGATATTCAAATGTTCAGATAAAGTGTCAATTACGACCACTCGAAAAGCGGTATCTGTACCTGTATTTTGAAATCGTATTCTGTAATCTATTGCTTGATTTTGTTCAATATATTTATTCGGGCCATAGCCTAAAGGCAGACCTCGTTTATCATTCGGATCGAAAGAGCCTCTGTTCTCAGTACAATGAATAGCATAGAATGGATTTTGTTCGTCCATAGAAAAAGAGGTGATAAAGCCTTTATCAAAATCACCTGCTTCATTTGTGCCACACCCTTCTATAGCCGAAAATATAGGAGTCTGTATAGGATGTTCTTCTACTTGACTAGTTTGAAAACGATAAGTGCTTCCATTGGCAGGATAGGAGAAAGTAAGAACTTGACCTTGATCTAATTGCACAAAACCGGAATCAATAGGGGCTAAATTTTCAAAAACCTGATAAGCTACACTATTAGTCATGTCTCCTTCTCCTGAATTTTGAAGCGTAAACTGTAGGCTATCTGCATTACAAGTACTAGTTAATTCTAGAGTAGCTCCTGACCATAAATCGGAAACAGTATGACAATCAATAGTAGGAAATATAAATGCTTCTACACAATGTATTTGTCCTAACATAGTCGTTTCACAATCGGTTTTCGTAATGACCCGTATCTCGGCACTTTCTAAGGGATCAAGCGATCCTATATCATATCGATATTCATTATTTCCTAAGTCAATTCCTTCAATAGGAGTGCCATCAATAGCACTACTCACGATGCGCAAAAATGGATCAAATCTAACAATCACATAAGCATCTTGTACTCCCTGTGTGCCTTGGTTGATAGATCGAATAATAAATAATTCATCAAAACATCTTCTTAGTCGACCATTGCTGACATTAACTGATAAGGCTGGACAATCCCTTACTATTTTTACTGGAAAGTTTCTATTATTATTGCTACCATCAATATCGAAACTTACATTGGTGGTGTCTTGATCATTGCACACTTCCCAGTAATCATTAAAAGGAGCAGTATCTTTTACTACATAATTACCAGGCTGAACTTTGACTTGATAGTTACCCAGTGAATCTGTTGTGGCAGAATAGGTAATCCTCTGATCACTAAACTGAATAAAGAGATTAGGGATACCTAATTCTGATTCTTGATACATACAATCTTTATTCTCATCAAAAAAAACAAGCCCTTTAATTATATGGTTGGGAGTAACAATATCGGTATTGTCTGATTGCAATTCAACATCAAGCTCAAAATCAGAAGACACGAACTCTATAGAAAGACGATTAAAATCAGAATTATTACCTCCCCAAAAAGAAACATTATGGGGAACAAAAGATTTTCTTTTAAAATTTATAGAAAAAATAACAGCTCCCTCTTCTATAGTGGTTCCGGTAGTAAATTCGTTCGTTATCCATAAAACTTTTAATCCTGAGCCATCATCTTGTTGGCCAAAGGATTTGTCTTCTAATCCTTCCAAGCCAAAATTACCTACCGATTGATAGGATAAAATAGCAGGGTCCCAAATAAGTTCAAATTGAAAGCTAGTAATACCTGAGAACTTTTTAGACACTAAATTTATAGTTACATCCTCATCAGTTAGACCAGGGACTATCTCTGTATTAATGATGACCGTGTCCTTTAAAACTTGAGCTGATAAAGGACTGTATTGAAAAGTAAAGAATAATAGGCTGCAAAAAAATATTTGCTTAATGTAAAGGGTAGACTGGATCATTGAAATTGTGTTTTTTTAATTTTCTAAAAGCATTAAGGCAAAAAGTGAGAATAAATTGGTCGTTTTAAGCTAGTCATTTTTTACTCTAAGATGAAGGAGTGTAAGCTCTTGAACCGCAAAGCGGATGGGCGGCTAAAAAACTAAGCATAGCTGGGCTACGGTTCTTTTTTCAGGACTTCTTAGAGGATGAGCTTGCAGAGCA
>JALZWC010000128.1 GCA_023300255.1 Saprospiraceae bacterium
AGGGGCATCGCCTCGACCCTGTCTGTAGATAAGAATTAAACCGTCTCCTTTCATCAAGGAGCGTAGCTTCGACCCTGTATAGTCAACTCTTGTTTTTTTGCAATCAATAATTTAGCTCTTGATTGGCATTAATAAGTTGTTTATAATAGATTTCAAAAAAAGATCTAACTTGTGATTTCGTCCCATTCAAGACAATATGCTATTTATGAAAAAGCAGCACTTACCCACCAAAATATGTCCTATCTGCCAACGTCCATTCTCCTGGAGAAAAAAATGGGCTCTAAATTGGGAAAATGTAAAATACTGTAGTGAACGCTGTAGGCGAAGAAATAAAACTAAATAGCATGGTATTTGATTTAATTAGAGAGTAAGTATTGGGACTTAAATAAGGTAATAATTAAAACGAGTTTATTTTTATCACCTTAGAAAAATGTCTAATCTATACTCTAATTATGAAGTCGTTTAAAATGGATTAATACATTATTTACAAATCATTGATTCCTAGCCACTTAAGCACTGCATGCAGTTCTCTCCGTCAAATGTCCACTGGATATTTAGTTTCAAAGAAACTGCACTACGTTCATCCTGTGGCTAAGGCTATGAATCAAGTACTTACTACTAAGGCAAAGTGAAAGAATAAATAACTTCTAATATAATGCTATTAAGATGAAGCCAACCGGAAAATCTGCTCTTCAATTGGAGAAAAGAAAATATTTTGAAGACGCTAGTGCTGAAGAAATAACAGCTATAAAAAATAGCGTATCTCTCCTCGATGAACAAACAATTTTTTTTTTAGAAGTTCCAGTAATCACTCCTTTCTCCACTAACCTAGCATTTGATCAAATAGATCTATATGCATCGAAACTGGGAAATTGTGGATTAATTATAGATCTGAGTCTATGTAAAAAACCAGATTCTATTGCTAGAAGGACGATTAATGATAGATTTAAAAAAATTCCGGAAAATATTATCCACGTAGCCTTTTTTACAAAACAAAATATTATTGTAAAAACAGCAATTAAATTTGTAATGTTTCAATCCATTTTAGATTCCTACAGCGTTAGTTCAACAATGGAAGAAGCTACCTTGGCTTTAAATAAAATATTAAATGACTAATTCAGAAGTGCAATCAGCCACTACAAAGGATTCTTATCTGGAGGATGTCTTTAATCATATACTCCATATATCAAAAGGAGATTGCTTAATTACAGATGAGTTGCTTTTAAAAACAGAAAACGATAATCAATGGAATGTACTATCTGGTTTACAGATTTTACATGAAGATTTGGAATTATATAAGGAAGAGTTTCGCAAAAAAACAGAGGCAGAATACCAATTAAAAACATTACAAGAAAAAAATAGAGAGTTAACTCAGTTTAACCATATCGCTTCTCATGATCTACAGGAGCCTTTACGAACTATCCAAAGTTTTGTAGGGCTTCTAGAAAAAAACTGCCAAGATAAATTAGACCAAAAAGGTACAGATTATCTACAGTTCATTAAAAGTTCTTCTAAAAGAATGAATAACCTAATCCAAGGTTTATTACACTATTCTAATATTGGAAAAAACTATAAAATCCAACAAGTTGATAGTCAGAATATTGTCGAAGAAGTATTAGCAGATCTTAGTTTAAAAATCAAAGAATCTAGCGCTAATATCCAACTAAATAATCTACCTGTTCTTGTTTGCAGTAAGGTGGGTATTCGACAAGTCTTCCAAAATCTAATTGGAAATGCCATAAAGTTTCAAAGAAAGGATAATACGATCAAAATTGAAGTATCCTGTGAATCTTCTGAGGCAAATCATATCTTTTGTGTACAGGATAACGGTATTGGGATAAAAGAAGAATTCAATAAAAAGATATTTGAAATTTTTCAACAATTAAATTCTAGGAGTGATTTTAAAGGAACGGGCCTTGGTTTAAGTTTATGCAAAAAAGTAGTAGAACTTCATAGGGGAAAGATTTGGCATGAGACGAATGCTAATAATGGCTCTTCTTTCTATTTTTCTATTCCTGTAATGAATCTATAAACATAAGTAGGTAAGTATTTAATATATTTGCCTAGTATGAAAGATCCCCCACCAGTCAAAGTCAAAATCTGTTGTATCAACAGCAAAGAAGAGGCGTCCCTAGCCATCCGATATGGGGCTACAGAAATAGGCCTAGTAGGTCCGATGCCAAGCGGTCCAGGCATTATTAACGATTCCTTAATTAAAGAGATTGCAACTACAATTAATCCACCAACTTCTACTTTTTTATTAACTAGTGAGACTAGCGCTGCGGGTATTATCGCACATCATGAAAGGGCACCTACCACAACTATTCAAATTGTAGATGCTTTATCAGAAGGAACTTACCAAGAAATAAAATCTCGTTTACCTACCGTTCGATTAATCCAAGTTATTCATGTATTAAATGAAGCTTCTATACAGGAAGCTATCCATATATCCAAACAGGTAGATGCCATGCTACTCGACAGCGGTAATCCTAATTTAAGTATTAAAGAATTAGGTGGAACTGGTCGGACGCATAATTGGGAACTTAGCCGAAAGATCCGAGACGCCATTGATATTCCTTTGTTCTTGGCGGGGGGGCTTAATGCGGATAATGTGCGACAGGCGATTGAGGTAGTACAGCCTTATGGGGTGGATTTGTGTAGTGGGGTACGTACGAATGGGGTGTTGGATGAAGTTAAATTGAGGGCTTTTTTTGAGGCGGTTCATGGGGATATATAGTTTTTTATATCATGCCTATTACAGCCATCATACCTAAATAAACATAATAGAACATGGATATAATAGTTTTTTAGGTCGCCTTTATTAGTTGTAGACCATAGGTCGTGAGCGACAATAACTAATAATGTCAACGTCATTCACGACCTATAAAATCCATGTTATCCGCGTAGCTACAAAGTAGCTCAGCGTTCTATTATATCTAGTTTGAAACATCACTGAACCATCACCTTTCGCTCCATACTATAATCCACACGAGTAATTGTCACGATCACCATCCCTTTAACACCACTTCGAAATCAATCCTTTTCAATTGTTCCTCTATGGAGCTATCAAATTTTGCTTGATTATAAGAAAAATAACAAAGTCATATCCGATGTCTTTTTATTGACATAATAGATTACTTACATCCAACGATAATAGCTATTCCCAATTACTACCTTTAAGTTTGTTAATTTATTACAGGTAAAGCAATCAATGAATTTTAAATTAATCGTGTACTTTTTATTACTTATATATACCATCCCGACGACAGCACAAGAGACGACAGGCTCCATACAAGGGTATATAGTAGATCAGAATGGGGAACCTATCGAATTTGCCAATGTTAAGATGATCGACCAAGCTACTAATGCTACTAGTGGCAGTATTTCTCAAATAAAAGGCTTTTATAATGTCCCAAACTTAACGCCTTCCATCTATGACATAGAAGTATCTTATATTGGATATGCTACTACCTTCAAAAAGAATATCAAAATCTCTTTGGGCAATAGTATTAATATAGATTTTAAACTACTCTCTGAGGACATTACACTAGCTGCTGTAGAGGTCACCGCATCCGCTCGTGCGGAGAAAAGCGGTAATGAAAAGTATATCTCTAATGAATTACTAGAACAAACACCTACTATTTTCAGAAGTATCCAAGAACTCACCAGATCCTTACCCGAGAATAACTTAAACTCCTTTGGTGGTGCTAGTCATCGTTTCAATAACCTCAATATTGATGGGGTGGCGACCAATGATGTGATTGGATTTCAAGAACCTGCAAGTGGCGCTGCTGGATCGCAAGCGAGCGGTACGCCTGGTAGTTTGGCCAAAACGCAGCCAATTGGTCTAGGTGCTATTAAAGAATTATCTGTAAAATTAGCTCCTTTTGATGTGAGCATTGGCAATTTTAATGGCGCTAATGTGGACATTATTACTAAGAATGGCACCAATGAATTTAAGCATTCTATATTCGCTTATGGAAATAATCAAACTACTTTAGGAAATTATGTGGACGGAGTAAAACAAGATGAGTTCAATTTCTACGATTATCAATTAGGTATTAATTCAGGCGGTCCAATCAAAAAGGATAAAGTCTTTTTCTTTGTAAATATGGAATATGCGAAGTCGAATACGCCGCTTATTAATGCCCCTGGCTCCGTCGGATCTAATATATCCCAAGAAAGTATTCTCCAAATCAGAAACCATCTTTTGGAAAACTATGACTATGATCCAGGATCTTTTGAAACAGCAGACATATCAACGGAAAGCAAAAAGCTATTTACTCGCTTAGATTTTATTTTGAATGATAGAAATAAATTAACGATCAGAAATAATTTTGTCAAAAGTTTTACAGACAACTTAGAATGGAATGCTACTTTCTTTAATTTTGGCAACCAAGGATTCCGACATAATAGTACAGCTAATAGTACTACCGTAGAATTAAAATCCAATTTTGATCATCTTTTTAATAATCTAAAAATTGGGTATAATACAGTCAAGGAAAATAGGGATTCCGAAGGAAGAATATTTCCTCATTTACAAATTGCTACTTCTTCGACCACTAGAGTCTTTGCTGGAACCTATAGAGAAGCCGCTGTTTTTAATACAGCATTTCAAACGCTTCAAATATCCGACAAGCTTACTTATATTAATGGTGGACATACCATCAGCGCTGGACTACAAGCGCAAATAAACGATGTAGATTATGGCTTTCTATCTGCTTGGAATGGTCGTTGGGAATATAAATCTGTGGAAGACTTTTTAAACGAACAGCCTTCTAGGGTTCGGGGGGTATACAATACCAATCCAGCGAATAATACATTTGACTATGTTCAAAACAATCCATCTGGTACTATTGGTGTTTTTGAAACTGCTTTATATCTTCAAGACAAATATGGCGTAACTAATAATTTGGATATTAGTCTTGGTCTAAGAATGGATGGACAATTTCTCACCCAAGCATTACCTGTTAGTGAGTTGATTTCTTCTTCCCCAGATTTCAATCAATTTGATAATAAACTACGCAATAACATACAATTGAATCCGAGATTGGGTATCAATTATCGACTCCCAGAACACAATTTACAAATCAGAGGTGGTACTGGATTATTCTCTGGAAAGCTGCCTTACCTATGGTTTGGGTATATTGAATACATTTCAGGTACTACTTATTTCAATATTGATATTAAACCTTCCGAACCCCTTCCTATTATTGAAGACTTAGGAACTTTACAAGAAGTTCAACCGGGTATCACAGAGGTTAATTTATTAGATCCAGATTTCAAATTTCCAAGAGATTGGAAAACCAATTTGGGTATAGACTGGACGCCTACAGATAATTGGAAATTTGGTATAGAAGGTACCTATACTAAGACAATACAAGGTTTGTTATTCCAAACACTCAATAGGCGAGAAATATTCTCTACCTATACTGGTGCAGACGACAGGGTCTTTTATAATACTAGTGGAAGTGATGTAAAAATCAATGAAAATTTCACCAATGTGTTTTTATTAACGAATACCGACAAAGGATATAGATATAATCTCAGTTTTAATGCGGAATATAAAACGGACTTTACTTACTCCTCCATTGGGTATAGCTATGGACAGAGTAAAGATATATCTAGTACCGTAAGAAGTAGTCCCGCAGCTAATTATGAATGGAATCAAGCCTTATTAGGCAATGACCCAGCACTTTCTTATTCTAATTTTGATTTGCGGCATAAGTTGATCTTTTCTCAATCTTTGAGGTATACTATTGGAGAAAAACGAGACCTCTTAATCTCCATGATATACAGTGGTCGGTCTGGCAGTCCTTTTAGTTTTGTCTACCAAGGAGATCTGAATAACGACGGTTCTTCTAGAAATGACTTAATTTATATTCCGAATACCTCAGATGACATAGCCCTAGTCGATATTATAGATGCAAATGGGACCCTCCTCTCCGCTTCCGAACAATGGAATAATTTGAATGAATATATTAGCAACAATGATTATCTTAGTGCCAATAGAGGAGAATTTTCGGTTAGAAACGGCGCCACAACCCCTTGGAACCATCAATTGGACATGAAGATTGAGTTTGGGCAATATCTATTAAAGAATAATCGTCTAAATAATAGACTTTCTCTTTCCTTAGATATATTTAATGTCTTCAATCTATTGAACAAAGACTGGGGAAATTTGGTTTTTGTACCAAACGTGGTTAATTCTAGCGTTAGTTTATTAAATTTTCAAGGAGTAGCGGATAATGTTCCTCAATACTCTTTTAACATTCCTGCTGATCAGCAACCGTGGATTGTGGATTCTTTTAATTCTCGATGGCGAATGCAGGTGGGGGTTAAATATGATTTTTAAAAAAATTACCGAAATTGCATGATTTAGGTGTACGTTCTTTTTTCATTGAAAAAAAAGAACCAAAAATTCTAGTCCAAAAAAACTCCCTCCGGTCAAACAGTTTTGGACTAGCTAACCCGCTTAAATGTTGACAACGGTACTTTCAAATTCCGTTTCTAATAGATATAATTTCATCCAAAAAATATAACATGTCAGAAAAGCACGAAGAAGTAAAAGACTATTACGGCAAAGCATTAGAAACCTCTGAAGATTTAAAGACGAATGCTTGTTGTACGATGGAAAAACCACCACAGTATATTATAGATGCATTGAGCAATATACATGACGAGGTGCAAAGTAAATATTATGGCTGTGGTCTAGCAATCCCTGCTAAATTGGAAGGCTTACGAGTATTAGATTTAGGATCAGGTAGCGGACGAGATTGTTATATCCTTTCTCAATTGGTCGGACAAAAAGGCGAAGTGGTTGGAGTAGATATGACGGACGAACAATTAGATGTAGCCAATAAGTATATTGATTATCATAGTGAAAAATTTGGTTTTACTTATTCTAATGTAAAATTTTTAAAAGGTAATATTGAGTCTTTGGAAAAATTAGATTTAGCGCCTAATAGCTTTGATTTAATTATCTCTAATTGTGTCATCAACTTGGCTGTCGATAAAGAGAAAGTGTTACGGGATACTTATAATTTGCTAAAGCCAGGCGGAGAAATGTATTTCAGTGATGTCTATAGTGATCGCCGAATTAGTAAGGAATTGCAAGCAGATCCTGTGCTTTGGGGCGAGTGCTTAAGTGGTGCCTTATACTGGAATGATTTTTTAAGAACCGCTAGAACAGTAGGCTTTACAGATCCTAGAAGTGTCAAGAACAATCCGATCACCATTGAAAATGAGGAGGTACAAGAAAAATGTGGTAGTATCCAGTTTTTCTCGGTCACCTATCGTTTATTCAAAATTGATGGTTTAGAAGATGAGTGTGAAGATTATGGACAGGCGATTGTTTATAAGGGAACGATTCCTAATAATGCTAATAGTTTTGATTTGGATGATCATCATCATTTTCCAAAGGGTAAGATTATGACTGTTTGTGGGAATACTTATAAGATGTTACACGATACTCGTTTTAAAGATCATTTTGATTTTCATGGTACTTGGGATACGCATTATGGTGTTTTTGAGGGTTGTGGTGGTGCTATGCCTTTTAGTATGGAGGATGGGGAAGCTGGGAGTTGTTGTTGATGATTGCGTTTAGGACATAATAGAACGCGGAGCTGCTTTGCAGCCACACGGAAGCCGCGGATCTAAGTAGGTCGTGAGCGACTTTGACTTGTGAATTAGATGCAACTAGACTTGATTCTATGGGACATAATAGTACACGGAGCTGCTTTGCAGCCACACGGAAGTCACGGATTTTGTAGGTCGTGAGCGACTTTGACTTTTAATCTAGGCTTACCTAGAAAAAACAACATCCGTCAACATCACTCACGACCTACAAAAATCCGTGGTATCTGCGTGGCTACAAAGTAGCTCCGCGTTCTATTACATCTAGCATAATATATAGTAAAACAACATCCGTCAACATCACTCACGACCTACAAAAATCCGTGGTATCCGCGTGGCTACGAAGTAGCTCCGCGTTCTATTACATCTAGCATAGTATATAGTAAAAACAACATCCGTCAACATCACTCACGACCTACAAAGATCCGTGGTATCCGTGTGGCTACGAAGTAGCTCCGCGTTCTATTACATCTAACAAAGCTATTAAATGAAGCTACCAAAAATATCCATCATAGGTTGCGGTGTTTCTGGTCTAACAGTAGGCATCGTCTTACTAAAACAAGGATATGCCGTAGAAATCATTACGGAAAAACTGCCCGAACAAACAACCTCCGCTATAGCTGCCGCCATTTGGCTCCCTTACGAAATCAAGCCTATCGAGCTCGCTAATAAGTTGAGCACCATCTCTTATTTAAAATTTCAAGAACTAGCGAAGCAGCCCGATTCAGGGATATCCATTATTGCTGCTAAAATGTTGCTCCAACATGAAGCAGATGCTTGGTGGAAAGAAGCTATCCCAAAAGAATTTGTTAGAAAGCTCTTGCCGAGTGAATTATCCGCCGCAAGTACTTGTGGCTATATGGTCCAAACGCCTTTAATAGAAACTCCCTTATATTTAAACTACTTACTGAAAACTTTCCATACCTTAGGGGGACAAATTCTGATGGAAAAGATACAGGATATATCCTCCCTTTCTACAGAAAAAGAAATACTCATTAATTGTACTGGACTTGGCTCAAGAGCGTTATTGAATGATGAATCGATGTATGCCATCCAAGGACAAATAGTCCAATTGCAAGCGTCCGATAAAGTGCCTTGCGTGTTAGCGGAATATACCTATGGTGCCAAAGGAGAGGAGTTGGCTTATGTGGTTCCAAGAAAAGACTGTGTCATATTGGGTGGAACCTTAGTCAAATATGCAGAAGATCTTTCGCCAATTGACAGCGTCACTAAAGGAATCGTTGAACGATGTCAAGAGTTGGTGAAGGAGATCAAAGGATTATCTGTTAAAAATGTAGTGGTTGGATTACGTCCTGGTCGACAGACTTTACGTTTAGAAAGGATCGGTAATTTAATTCATAATTATGGACATGGAGGTGGTGGGTTTACGGTGTCTTGGGGTTGTGCTTTGGAAGTGTTGAGATTAGTGAAGGAAGTTAGTGAAAGAGATTAAAAGAAGCTCGATCTAAAAAACAATTATAAACCATGAGATTGATAAAGCCAAATGTTAATTTAAAAACGGAGTATTTAGAAATGTTGAATGATTGGGAAAAGGCTAAAGAGAAAAGAGTTCCGTTCTCATTAAGATATGATATAAGTGACTTTCAAAGATTCATTGAAGTGAATCAAAAATTTGAATT